>NZ_CP116902.1:3570000-3640000 GCF_028471905.1 Aneurinibacillus uraniidurans
GTTTGACCGAGATGGAGCGTGAAGCTCTCCCATTCTTCTTCCGCAACTAAATAATTCAGCATCCCTACATCATATGCTTCCTGTCCCGCAAAAGCACGTCCGGTAAAAATTAAATCCTTCGTACGGCTTGGGCCAATTACATGCACAAGGCGTTGCGAAAAACGCTGGCTGATCGTAATGCCTAACTTGCCAATCGGAATCCCCATCAGCGCATTCGGCGTACCAACCCGAATGTCACAGGCCAGGGCCAGTTCTAAACCCGCTCCCATCGCAGGGCCGTTAATCGCTGCAATCGTCGGAATGCGGATGTACTCAAATGCCGTAATGGCTTCTTCCATTGTTACAAATGCCTCATTCGCTTCTTCCAGCGACATCTGATGAAACGCCTTAATATCAGATCCTACTGTGAACTGCGAACCTTCCCCACGCAAAATGACGGTCTTAATTTTCGGGTTCTTTTCAATGCTGCGGGCAATGTCGGCCAATGCCTTCCACATCTCCGGTGTCATCGCGTTTTTCACTTCTGGGCGCTTAATCGTTACAATCGCCAACCCACCTGTTTCCTGCCAGACAAGCTTGGCCCCATTATCAAATCTCGTGATGTCCACTTTCATTGCTCTATCCTCCGCTGCTGTTTATCCTTCTACTACCACATCCAACTTTCCTGTCTCTGGATGAATAACTAATCCATGAACCGCAATGTTAGGTGGGAACAACGGATGCTTCTTAACATTTCGCACCGTCTCCTTCACACTTTCTTCTACACAACTAAATCCCGTCAGCCACTCATCGAGTTCAATCCCAGCGTCCTGCAGGGTATCTATTTTCTCTTGTTTAACTCCATATTCCCGTGCTTTTTCCAATATAGAATTCGGCTTCAGACCTGTCATCCCACAGTCGTGATGCCCGACAACAAACACTTCCTTAGCCTTTAATTCATAGACTGCGACTAGAATGCTGCGCATAATACTTCCAAATGGATGTGTAACCATTGCCCCGGCATTTTTGATAATCTTTGCATCTCCATTATGCAGATTCATCGCATGCGGCAGAAGTGCCAACAGGCGGGTATCCATACAAGTAAGAATTACGATTCCTTTATCAGGAAATTTCGTCGTACGAAACTCTTCATACTTCTCGTCAGCCACAAATTTTTGATTATAGTCCATGATTTCTTTTAGTACAGACATGATTGTCCCTCCTAAATTCCATTCCTGAAAAATTTTTATTTTCTTTTTATTGTATCCTACTGTTCATAATTCCACCACTAGCCCATCGGCACATGATGTGTAAAAAGAGAACTAGCTAACAAAAAAATCGCCTATCGGCTACAATAAAAGGTACGGAAAGGAGTGGCTGACATGACTACGATTTACTGCCTTACCCCTGCCTCTTACTGGGCCACATTCGCGGATAAAAGTGAATATGTGCCACGCGACTATAAAGAGGAAGGTTTTATTCATGCTACCAAAGGAGACGATCTGCTTTATAAAGTAGCAAACCGGGTTTATCATAATTTTGATGCAGAATTATTGCTTCTTGTTATCGATGAAGAACTTGTTACATCCACCATCAAATATGAGCAAGCAAAAGACGGGAATTTATACCCGCATATTTACGGACCATTAAACATGGATGCCATTATCGAAATCAAAACAATGCATCGGACCAAGGAAGGCTGGACGCTCCCTCACTCCCATCGGATATAAAAAGACGGAACCCTTTGCCGGGCCATTGCCGGGTCAAGGGTTCCGTCTTTTTCTCTTAAACGGTTGTTTAAACCGCATATCGAACAGGAAGCAAGATATCTACTGTCGTTCCACGACCTACCTGGCTTGAAAATAGAAGCTCTCCACCGTGTTCCTTTATAAACTTAAAGCAAATCATCAAGCCAAGCCCCGTTCCTTTTTCTTTTAATGTATAAAACGGTTCACCAAGTCTGGCGATTCGCTCGACTGGTATCCCGCAGCCGCTGTCTGTAATGCTAATCTTCACTCGTTCTCCAGCCATGCCAACCCTTATATTCACACACCCTCCATCCGGCATAGCTTCCATGGCATTTTTAATAATATTAATAAACACCTGTTTAAGCTGATTTTCTTCACATGTAACCATAGGAACACTCGCATATTCCGTCTTAATTTCAATCTGATTGAGCGCAGCCTGTGCCCCCAAAAGCATCGTAACGCTAGTCAAAAGCTGCTGTATATCACACTCCCGGAAGCTCCGAGCTTGCGGCTTGGCTAATCCCAAAAATTCATTCGTAATCATTTCAATTCGCTCCAACTCTGAAAACATCAAGTCAAAATAACGAGCATGCTTCGTATCCTTACCAAAAAACTGAATAAAACCCTTTAATGTTGTTAATGGATTTCGAATTTCATGAGCAATTCCTGCCGCCAGCTCGCCAATAATGGACAACTTCTCTGATTTTTGCAGCAGTTCTTCCGTTCGTTTTCGCTCGCTTACATCCCGGCAAACAATCAACAGCGATTCTACTTCCCCATGGTCATCAAGCACTGGCTGAATGCGCGCATCTAGGCATATCCAGACCCCAGTTTTATGCTGGATGCGAAATTCAACTTCTCCTTGTCGCTTTGCTGTAATACAAGACCGAAATGTGTGTTGCACCACAAACAAATCATCCGGATGCACAAGCATTCGGAATTCATCTACCCCTATTCGATCAACTTCCTCCTCACTATATCCGAGTATTACTTGATGCGAGGGCGAAGCATACTTGATTTGACCATTCGGCTTACTCACAACAATTAAATCGGTTGTATTTTCTGCGATGTATCTGTATTTAGCTTCACTAAGACGTAACGCCTCTTCCTGTTTTTTTCGATTTGTAATATCTAAGGATACAATCGAAAAGCTCGAAATTCGCTTTTCTTCATCCCAAATAGGCGAGATCGTAACAGCCACATACCGAAAATGTCCATTTTTACATTGGGCAACTGTCTCCAACCCAATCACAGATTCTCCACTCGCTACCCGATCAAACACACCCTTCATCATCTCTTCTTTCCCCGATGGAATGACCGGAAGCGGCTTTCCTTTGATCTCCTTCTCTGTCCAGCCGTATAACGTTTCGAATGCACGATTTACCTGCTGTACATTCCGATTTGCATCGAGAATCATAATTGCATCTGCGCTGTACAGAAGAAAGGCTTCCATCTGATCCTTGGCATTCTGCAGCAGTGTAAGCAAATCATTCGAGCGTCGCAAATATTCAGCCGCATACAAAACAAGAACGCCACCACTCAGAAAAATTAACGCAAAATCAATCCAGATGCGAAAAAACAGTTCCGTATCTTTGATAATGGGCAAAAAGATCAGACCATTTTGTATGGTCATGTAGACTAACATAAGGAGACCAGCCATCCAGCGAACAGACAAATGTCGCCTAATAAACAGGCAGACAACAGCCATCACCAACACACTTCCCATTCCAAGTAACGCCATAGAATCGACGCCTGTCACCATCAGGCGAAACAATCCAATGAGCAAGCCAGCTACAATAGGTGCCTGCCATCCTCCACCATACAAAGCTGCTAGCATGAGCGGAAGCTGACGCATATCCACAAAAATATGAGGGCCAATTGCAATTGTAAATTGCATCATCACGCCCCCCATTATCCCGTACACAATTCCTGCCTGACACGAGAATCTGACACTTTTTCGTGCATATAGCTTGCTGAAAATATAATTAGAAATAAACAAAAGACTAATGAATACTGCGATATGAATAAACAGTTCACGCAACATTTGCTTTACGCTCAACTTTCCTTAAAATCATAACGTTTTTACGATATCACACCGCAAGCTCCACATCACCCAAAATATCCACAAACGTACACAAAAAACCACCTGCTTCTATTCAGTCAGATGCAGGTGGTTTTTTCATTTATATTAGAACGTATCGATAACCGTCACTTCAGAAACCGGGAAACGGCTGGAGGCATGGGCCGCTTTTTCTGCCTTACCAACTGTAATCATCATAACCGGAATATAACGGTCCGGCACATTGAACGCCTTCTTGCATTGCTGTTTATCAAATCCGCCAATTGGGCATGTATCATACCCCTTCGCCTTTGCAGCAAGCATCAGCTGCATAGCCGCCAGAGAAGCATTCAAAATCGCTTCATCTCGTGCAATTGTCGGAGAAGATGCGTAGGCATTTTTGATCTGGCCGACTAGTGTATTCTTAACATCTTCATTCATAAAGCCATTTTCAACCGCTTCACCGTATACACGCTCTGCATTTTTGTCAGCTTCTAGATCGCCTAATACAACTACCGTAAACGAACTATCTACAACCTGCTGCTGATTGTATGCGATTGGAAGCATTTTTTGCTTGGCTTCCTCTGACTTGATGATAAGAAACTTCCAATGCTGCAGGTTCCAAGAAGACGGAGCCTGAGAAGTTACCGCCAGCATTTCTTCGATTTCGGCATCAGAAATCACATGTCCTTTTTCGTACGCCCGCACGGAATGGCGTTCGTTCATCACGTGTAATACAGAGTTCTGTGTTGCTTCCATAGATTTCGTCTCCTTTGTATGTACAAATATCAATGAAAAAAGAAGCACATCATGTGCTTTTCTCAAGCTTCTGACAGGCGCATGCTACCTCAACAGCTAAACGCTTCGCTTCATCCTGTCCTAACACTTCTATATACTGTGCATAAAGATTACGCAAACATTCCTGGATGCGCTCATGTAGTGCTTCGCCTTCTTCCGTCAGCGATAGCTCCACATATTTTCCCTCATTCCTTCGCACAGCATACTTCTGTGTAACCAATTTGTCCAAAAAACGTGTGCTCGTTGAGGGCGAAATACGGAGCTGCTCACATAGCTCTTTCTGCGTCAAGCCAGGCTTCTCTTTCAATGCGAGAATAACATACGCATATGTGGGCGCAATTCCGAGTGGCGCAAACGCTTCTTCTGCCAGCTTATTCATCGCACGATGCAGACGCCCTGCCACAAAAAACAGACAGGAATCATAAATACTTCCGGGCATATAGCATCCCTACTTCTCTTTTCATTTGTATGTACAAATAATAGTATATAAGTAGATCGGTAGCAAGCCCTTTTCATATGCCATAACAGACAAAAGCACCCAATCACCTGTTTACAGGCTATCAGATGCTTTTGGTGCTATTGGTTCTCTAACTGTCAAATCAACAAATTGAAGAGGGACGGATTATGATTGATCTCCATATAGGAGAAGCTTTTCTGCTCCAGTCGCTCGATAAGCGACGTGTAATCTTCTGGCTTTTTCAGCTCAATCCCGACAAGAGCCGGGCCATTATCTTTGTTTGTTTTCTTCGTATATTCAAATCGCGTAATATCATCGGTCGGTCCAAGCACTTCATCCAGGAATTCACGCAGCGCACCGGCGCGTTGTGGAAAGTTAATAATGAAGTAATGCTTCAATCCTTCATAGATCAAAGAGCGTTCTTTAATCTCCTGCATCCGGTCAATGTCATTATTACCGCCACTAATAATACATACAACGGTCTTGCCTGCAATCTGTTCTTTACAGAACTCAAGAGCTGCGATCGACAGAGCTCCCGCCGGCTCTGCGACGATGGCATTCTGATTATACAGCTCCAAAATCGTCGTACATACTTTCCCTTCCGGTACGACTACGATGTCGTCAAGAAGCTCCCGGCAGATCTCATACGTCAGCTGCCCAACCTGCTGAACGGCTGCTCCGTCTACAAACTTGTCAATCTGTCCGAGCGTTACGACTTTATTTTCCGCAAACGACTGCTGCATCGATGGTGCACCCGCCGGTTCAACTCCAACTACTTTCGTCTGTGGGCTAATGCTTTTCACATATGTTCCGACACCAGCAACCAGTCCACCTCCGCCAATGCCTGCAAACACATAATCAACCGGCTCAGGTATTTCGTTCATAATCTCCATCCCGACTGTTCCCTGGCCCGCAATAACCTTCGAATCATCAAATGGATGGATAAATGTCATGCCCTGTTCTTCACAGTACGCCATCGCTTCTGCAAATGACGCATCGAATGTATCGCCAACCAGAATCACTTCAACGAACTCTCCACCAAACAGCTTCACCTGCGTTACTTTTTGACGCGGTGTCGTAGTCGGCATGAAAATCTTGCCTGGAATCTGTAGCTCCTTGCAGGAAAACGCCACTCCCTGTGCATGGTTACCCGCACTCGCACACACAACCCCGCGCGCGAGTTCCTCATCTGTCAGACTGCGAATTTTATTGTATGCGCCCCGGATTTTGAACGACCGGACCGTTTGTAAATCTTCACGTTTAAGATACACATTGCAGTTGTACTTTTCTGACAGGACTGCATTGTGCTGCAGCGGTGTTTTGTGTACAACATCTCGCAAAACATGATGGGCAACGATAATCTCTTCCATGCTTACCTTCTGTGCTGTTTCGTTCATCATACTTCCTGCCTCCTTCATTTTTTCTAGATCAAATAAAAAACTCCCAGCCTGAAACAATGCTCAGGCGGGAGTTCGCGGTACCACTCAGCTTCTCTGTTTTCCTCACGGAAAACAGACTCATATAAGTCTCTATCAAGACCCTGCCCAGTAACGTGGGCGTATCCGTTGCTTCTTATTCCGATGATTATACAGTCGTTTCAGCAGCAAAGCTCAAAGGTGATGTTCAAAGAAAGATGATGTCCGTCCTCTCAGCCTTGGGACAGCTCTCTGCGCATCAGCGCTTTCTTCTACTTTTCCTTATCGGCGCTTTTTTATTTTTCTAAACTTTTCGTTACTTGTGACATCGATTATAGTGCGTCTCTACAACGGTGTCAACACCCCACGATCAATTGACAGGATGCGGTCACCTAATTTAGCTGCCTCCGCTGTATCATGTGTGACGAGCAAAATCGGAATTTTCCACATCCGATGAAGCTCTAGCAGTTCATCCTGACAGCGCAATCGTGTCGCTTCATCGAGCGCAGACAGCGGTTCATCGAGTAACAGTACATCCGGCTTCGTCGCCAGCGCCCGGGCGAGTGCAACGCGCTGCTTCTCCCCACCGGAAATCTCATGCGGATATGCCGTAAATAGATGTTGAATGCCGAGTACATCCAGGATGGCCTGCACATCGGACATGTCGTTCGATTGCATGCCATAGCCTATGTTTTCTTTCACAGACATATGCGGAAAAAGCGCATAGTCCTGAAACAAATACCCAACCTTCCGCTTCCGCGTTGGCATTGGTTTCTGTCCCGTCGCAAAAAACACCGTATCATGCAGTTGAATTCTTCCCGAGTCTGGCCGAACAAGACCTGCAACGCTATTAAGCACCGTTGTCTTCCCGGAGCCAGACGGACCGAACAGCACAACAATCTCATCGCGCACGACAAACTGCACATCTAACGTAAAATGCGTCAACTTCTTCTTTATTTGTACTTCTAGCATATACGCTGTCTCCTTACTTAGCTCGACTCATATAACGACGCATCGTCTTGCGGCTCCAGTAGTTGAGCCACATAAGGGCACTAAAGCCAAGCGCCGCAATTACAATCACCCAGGTCCATGCCGTCTTCATATCCCCGGCTTCTACTGCAAAATAAATCGCCAGCGGTATTGTATCGGTCTTACCCGGAATGTAGCCTGCAATCATCAACGTCGCACCGAACTCACCAAGGCCACGAGCAAATGAGAGAACCGAACCAGCCAAAATACCCGGCCATGCCAGCGGAAACGTAATTGTGCGAAACACCCGCCATTCTGATGCTCCCATCGTACGCGCCGCCTGCTCCAGCCGATCATCCACCGTTTGAAAAGCCGCTGAAGCCGATTGATACATAAGCGGAAAAGAAACGACAATAGATGCCAACACCGCACCGATCCAGTTAAATACAACCTGGATGTCGAACCAATCCGCAAGCCATGCACCAATCCATCCATTCTTGCCAAACAAGACGAGCAAGCCAAACCCGACCACAGTTGGCGGCAGCACCATCGGCAGTAAAAACAGCGACTCCACGATACTTTTGCCCGGAAACTGGCGGCGAGCAAGAAGGCGGGCGAGCACGGTTCCTGTGAGAAATACGATAATGGTAGAAATGCCCGCTACTTTTATGGATAAAAGAAGCGGGCCTATGTTTATTTCATTCATTTTTTTATCCCTGTTTTACTTATTGGAATCCATATGTTTTTAGCGTAGCTTTTCCTTCTGGACCCGTCAAGTATGCGAGAAATTCCTGCGCTTGCTCAGCATGGGACGAGCCTGCCAGCACAGCGGCTGGATATACGATTGGCTTATGCCACTTCGGATTCGCCGTTGCAACAACTTTTACTTTTTTCGATACACGTGCATCTGTCGCGTATACGATCCCCGCTTCCGCACTGCCGGACTCTACATACGACAGCACCTGGCGAACGTCACTGCCAAATACCAGCTTATTTTTCACCTTGGCTGATAACCCGAGTGCATTAAACAATTCCTGTGAATAGCGCCCGGCTGGCACACTTTGTGGCTCTCCTACCGCAAGATGAGTTAGCGGAGCTGTGCCAAGCTTCTCAAACGAATCAATCGCTCCTGTACTTCCTTCTGGTACAATTAAGACAAGCTCGTTGCGGGCAAAGTCTGTACGTGTCTGAGCTGCAAGTAATTTCTTATCATTCAGCTTATCCATATCCTTTTTACTGGCAGACAAAAAGACATCGGCCGGCGCGCCCTGTTCAATCTGTTGGGCTAGCTTACCTGACCCACCAAAGCTGTACGTCAATGTAATATCAAGATGCCCTTGCTCGAATTTCGGTTTTAACTCCGTAAGTGCATCTTTAAGACTGGCAGCAGCAGAAATCGTGATTTCCGTCTTTTTCACCGGCTCTGCTTTTTGTTGCGGAGAACACGCTGTTACCATAATGACGAGAGCCACCATCATTATGATCGAAATAACCTTTTTGTGCATTCTTCTACCCCTTTTACTTTTTATATCTAAACATAACTAATTATAACTAAATATAACTAATTATAAATAACGAATTTTAATCAGGAGGGTATTATGAGTGATATTTCGTATACCACAGAAGAAATCGCCTCTCTCTTAAAAGTGTCCAAACTTACCGTATATGATTTGATCAAAAAAGGGGATCTGATCGCGTATCGAGTCGGACGACAGATGCGGGTAGATGCAGCTGATCTCGAAGCGTACAAGCAGCGGGCACGGGGCGGAGTCCCATCCATCCGATCAGAGCAACCGCCATCGCATTCTAGTGTCAGCACTTCGGATCGCGATGTTGTCATTAGCGGGCAGGATATGGCTCTCGATATTTTGACACGCCACCTGGAAGGACATGATGGAATCCGTCCACTTCGCTCTTATACCGGAAGCTTAAATGGCCTGATGGCGATGTACCGGGGAGAAGCTCATATCGTGAGCACTCATCTGTGGGATGGGGATACAGGCGAATACAACATTCCATATGTACGCAAGATTCTGGTCAGCCACCACTATACTGTTGTCAATCTTGTATCCCGTCAGGCGGGCCTGTATGTACAAAAAGGGAATCCAAAAAAAATAACTGGGTGGAGTGATCTGGAGCGCGGCGACATCTCGATTGTCAATCGCGAGAAAGGCTCAGGAGCACGTGTTCTTCTTGATGAGCAGCTGCGTCTGCATCGCATTGCGTCATCTGATGTACACGGCTATCAAAATGAGGAGTCCAGCCATTTAGGAGTTGCCGGGGCAGTCGCCAGCGGATGCGCGGATACGGGAGTGGGCATTGAAAAAGTAGCGTATGTGGTCGGCGTGGACTTTATCCCTCTCATTCAAGAGCGGTATGATCTGGTGATACTCAAAACACCGAACAATACGATGCTGCTAGACAATTTGCTTCGGACACTACAAAGTCCCGCTTTTCAGAACGAAATCACAGCAATCGGGGGATATGATCTGACCCATACCGGTAAAATATTGTATGAAAACGAGTAAAAAGAAACCGTTCAATTCTTCTAACAAACAAGGTCGTAACCTGCTACACAGTTACGACCTTGCATTTTCTATTCTTCTTTAGCTAATTTCACTGTACTTCCCTGGGTAATCTGCACGAGTTTTTGCGGAGAAATAGGCAAAAGCGATTCTGGAATGCCCGCTGCTGTATAAACCACGTCAAAACGATGTAATAATTCATCAATATAAATCGGGATCTCCTGTTGTAAGGCAAACGGACAAACAGCACCCGGCTTAAAACCCGTCACCTCTTCTACTTCCTCAGCAGAGGCCATTTTTTGCTTTTTTCCACCAATAAGTGATTTTACCTTTTTGGAGTCGATTCGAATATCACCTGATGCTACAAATAAACCATACGCATCGTCATTCGTTCGAAATAAAATGGACTTGGCAATTTGGCCAATCTCTACTCCTAAAACGCGGGCAGCCTCTTCCGACGTATGCATTTTCTCCTCATATACAATCGGCTCAATAGCAGCATCATGCTTTTTAAGAAATTCTCGTACTCGCTCAATAGCCATACGACAATACCTCCCCTGTCTCTGTATCATTTCGACATGTCCATTTTACCTAAGGGAGGGTGAATTTGATAGAGAAAGCGCCTGAGTAAAATCAGCCTGCAAATCTGCCGCTTCTTCCAGCCCGACCGAAAGGCGGACAAGCTTACCTGTAATCCCGATCGCACGACGCACTTCTTCCGGAATGCTTGCATGTGACATGCGAATCGGATGCGTCAAAATACTCTCCACTGCTCCGAGACTCACCGCAAGTGCCGGGATTTTCGTCCGTTCCAGAAACGATTCCGCCTCTTCCTCTGTACGGAATTCAAACGAAACAATCCCGCCAAACCCAGATGCCTGCCGCGTCGCTAACTCATGATCCGGATGATCAGCAAGCCCCGGATAATACACCCGTTCAATTTGCGGCTGTTCCGAAAGCCAGCGAGCTAGCGCAAGCGCTGTCGCCTGGTGCTGGTCAAGCCGGATTTTTAACGTCTTCAATCCGCGAAGTAAGAGCCATGAATCCTGCGGGCCAAGAATGGCACCGAACGAATTCTGCACAAAATATATCTCCTCCGCCAGATCTTCCGCAGCTACAACCACAAGACCACCCACCACATCACTGTGCCCCCCAATGTATTTGGTCGCACTATGCACCACAATATCCGCTCCAAGCGCAAGCGGCTTCTGCAAATACGGGGTCATAAACGTGTTATCCACTACCGTTAGAATCCCATACTGCCTGGCAATTGCCGATACAGCAGCAATATCGGTAATTTTCATCAGTGGATTGGACGGTGTTTCAATAAAAATCATTCGTGTCTCTGGCGTGATTGAAGCCGCCACTGCCTCCAGGTCCGTCATATCAACGAACTGCGGCTCAATGCCAAAGCGTGGAAACAACCGAGTCAGCACCCGATACGTACCGCCATAAATATCACGGGAGATCAGCACCTTATCCCCCTGATTCAACAAACAAAATACAGAGGAGATTGCCGCCATCCCGGATGCGAACGCGAACCCTGCATACCCACCTTCCAGCTGCGCAATCGTATTCTCCAATGCTTTGCGAGTCGGGTTGCCGGATCGGGAATAATCAAACGCTCCCTCTCCCGCTAGTGCCCGTTGATCAAATGTCGAAACCTGGTACACCGGAACGTTTACCGCACCATACGGCTCCGCAATTCCTGTCTGAGCATGGATGAGCCGTGTGCCAAACGACGAATTTTCATCATAAGCGTCAACAGTATGAGTAAGCATGAAGGACCTCCTTTATATCCGCGAGAATATCGTCTACA
The DNA here is from genome assembly GCF_028471905.1 of Aneurinibacillus uraniidurans. Taxonomy (NCBI): domain Bacteria; kingdom Bacillati; phylum Bacillota; class Bacilli; order Caryophanales; family Paenibacillaceae; genus Aneurinibacillus; species Aneurinibacillus uraniidurans. The sequence goes on from NZ_CP116902.1 coordinate 3,581,770, forward strand.
TTTTCAATACCGACCGACAGACGAAGCAAGCGGTCTGAGATACCAAGCTGCTTTCTTGTCTCTTCGGGAATGTCTGCATGTGTCTGACGTGCTGGAAATGTAATTAGACTCTCTACACCACCGAGGCTTTCGGCAAATGTGACAAGCTTCAGATTTTCCAGCAAGTATGAAACAAGTTCCTCTTCCTTCACTGTAAACGACAGCATGCCGCCTGCACCGGATGCCTGCTTCCGGTTCACTTCATACCCCTCATGATTTTCAAGCCCCGGATAATACACGGCCTCGATCTGCGGTTGTTTACAAAGCCACTCGGCAATCACCTGTGCATTATACTGCTGCCGCTCCATGCGCAGCGCCAGCGTTTTCAATCCGCGCAGCAACAGCCATGAATCCTGCGGACCAAGAATGGCTCCTATCGCATTCTGAATGAATCTAATTCGCTCACCTAACTTCTCATCCTTCGTCACGACCAGACCAGCAATCACATCATTATGTCCACCAAGATATTTAGAAGCGCTGTGAATGACAATGTCTGCACCAAGCTCAAGCGGTTTCTGTAAATACGGCGTCATAAATGTATTGTCTACAATCGTTAACAACCCGTGTGCCTTCGCCAGCGCGACTACACAGGGAATATCACTTATTTTCATCAATGGATTGGTTGGGGTTTCAATAAAAATCCCTTTTGTGTCTGACTGAATAGCTGCCTCAACCTCTTTCAGGTTACTCGTATCAACAAAGCTCGCCTGCACCCCATACACATTCAGCACTTCTCGAAGCACACGATACGTACCCCCGTACAAATCTTCCGTTACGATCAAATGATCACCCGGCGCAAACAGATGTAGCACAGCCGTTACCGCTGCCATACCGGAAGCAAACGCCGAAGCAACTGCCCCCTTCTCCAATCTGGCCGCTGCATCCTCCAGAACAGTTCGGGTCGGATTGGCCGTTCGGGAATAATCATATCCTGTGCTCTCCCCAAGCTTTGGATGAGCAAATGTCGCCACCTGATAAATCGGTGGGCTAACCGCCCCTGTCTGCGGATCTCTTCCGATACCTGCTCGCACTAACTCTGTTTCAATATGCATGTTCCTGCTCCCCTCTATAATAAAGTCCACAAAAAAACACCCTTCACAGATGGAAGGGTGTTGGATGCAGCGGTCCGCTCGTCTGCTACCTCTCATCTGTTAGAACACGTATGTTCTACAGGAATTAGCACCGTTCACACAATTGTCTATACAGACCATTCATGTGATGGTTGCCGGGCATCATCGGGCCAGTCCCTCCGCCTCTCTGGATAAGAGAATTCAATTTTTTCAATTATCAGCAATCATAAATCAAAAATGTTCATTTGTAAACCGCATTTTCATGGGTAACATTAACAAAATAGATTTTCACCATCAGGGAAGCTTAATAGGTGTAACGCACATTACAAATTTATTGAGGTGACATTCATGAAAAAGGTAATCGCATTTACATTAGCAGCATGTGTTGCCGGTTTTACGCTCCCAGCCTTCGCCGCTACTCCTGATACAACGCACAAAGCAAAACATCACCATCACCATAAAAAGGTGCATGCTAAGCATCATGGAAAAATGCATATTAAGGGACTGCCTAAGACAGGCTATGGCGGCGCAAGCGAATAAACAAAAAAAAGGGGGGCTTCCCCCTTTTTTGTACTGTGCACTATTAATTCAGAGGGGAAAATAACATGAGAATCCTAACCTGTCTTCTCTTGATCGCTATTTTTTTCTTTCCTTGCTCAACGATTGACGCCCATACTTCAAAAGCATTTGTACCCGTTCGTATCGAAATACCTCAGATTAAACTTAAAGCTGCTGTAGAACCTGTCTCCGTACTGGCAAATGGACAAATGGGGGTCCCACCTTCCTTTGAAAAAGTAGGCATTCTCACGCCTTGGACAAAGCCAGGTGAACCAGGCAATGCTGTGATTGCGGGACACTTCGACCACTATACAGGACCGGCTATATTTTATCGCCTAAGGGAATTAAAACGTGGTGATAAAATTTTTTTATACAACAGGAAAAATGACAAGCTTGTTTTTACTGTTAAAAATGTAGAATCATTTATGACCAAAAAAGCACCTTTAGAAAGAATATTCGGGCCCTCATCCAACGCTCAATTAAATTTAATTACTTGTAGTGGTAAATTTAATAAAAAAACACGTGAACATACCCAACGTCTTGTTGTGTTTGCTGAAATTTCCCCGTAACTTCTCCACTCCTTTTGTAACCAATATAAATAATCATCCGAACCTGGCCCTGAGCCGGGATTTTTTTATGGGATATTTTCACACAAAATCAGCATTGATTCATTTTTGCATTAAAATTTATGCACAAATGAATTGTATTTTCGACAAAAGTCCCTATTTTTCTATTATTTTTAACATTTATTTATTGGCATGACCCTTGCATATTACACATAATACAGACACAGTTTTGTAAAAAGTATAAACAAATAGGAGGATGGATATGGAGAAAACACAACAAGCTCAACTTCAAAAGCAGCTTAAGACAAGACATATTACGATGATCTCCATCGGGGGCATTATTGGTGCCGGTCTTTTCGTTGGTAGTGGTGCTGTTCTTAACTCAACAGGTCCTGGTGCAGTTCTTTCTTATGCTGTTGCCGGTTTGCTTGTAGTACTGCTTATGCGCATGCTTGGAGAAATGGCGCTCGTAAACCCGGACAGTGGTTCATTCGCCACATACGCACGACTGGCAATCGGACCGTGGGCTGGCTATACAATCGGATGGCTGTACTGGTTCTTCTGGGTTATTACCATCGCAATTGAAGCAACCGCGGGTGGCGCAATCGTACACGGCTGGTTCCCAGCTATACCGATCTGGGCCTGGAGTCTAATTCTCACATTCTTGCTAACGCTTACAAATATTTTTTCTGTTAAATCATTTGGTGAATTCGAATACTGGTTCTCCATGATTAAAGTTGTTGCTATCATCGCATTCATGGGCATTGGCCTTACCATTATTCTTGGTTTTTTCCCAGGCGTTCACTCTCCTGGTATGTCGAACTTCACAGGACACGGCGGCTTCATGCCACTTGGAACTAGTTCGATCTTTGTTGGGATCGTAACGGTTGTCTTCTCATACTTCGGAGCTGAAATCGCTGCCATCGCGGCAGGCGAGTCCGAAAACCCTGAAAAAGCCGTTGTCGTTGCAATTAAAAGCGTTGTCTGGCGTGTTCTATTATTCTATATCGGTTCTGTTACCATCCTTGCGTTCCTGCTTCCGTGGGACTCAACTGAATTGCTGAAAAGCCCATACGTAACGATGCTCGATATGGTAGGAATTAAGGCGGGCGCTCAAATCATGAACGTCGTTGTTCTAACATCTGTACTATCCTGCCTGAACTCAGCACTGTATTCGAACTCACGTATGCTGTACGCTCTGGCGAAACGTGGAGATGCTCCACGTGCACTCCTTAAATTGAACAAGCATGGTGTTCCGGTTCTTGCTGTATTTGCCAGCACAGTCGCTGCCTACATCTGTGCGATCTTCAGTTTTGTGTCACCAGGCAAGCTGTTCCTGTTCCTTGTAAACTCATCAGGTGCGATTGCGCTGCTTGTATACTTAGCTATTGCAATCTCTCAGCTTCGTCTACGCCGCCAAACAGAACGTGAAAATCCAGAAAAACTGAAAATGAAAATGTGGATGTTCCCATATCTGACTTACGTGGTAATTGTCGCTGTTGTCGGCATTCTCATTTCCATGGCCTTCATCGAATCTGTACGTTCACAGCTGTACCTGACTTTATTGCTTGCAGCATTTGTAGTACTTTCTTATTTTATCACCGGCAAGAAACATTCAGCCCCGGAACCAGCCCTGATCGATGGGGTAGATCCGGCTCAAGATAAATAATCCTTCCAATCCAGAGGACAAGCTCCTCTGGATTTTTTATTGCCTTATTATCATCATAAATTCACAGTTAATACATATCCATTTTTATTCATTTATAGTAAAATATATACAAGATAGATATATAAGGTGTGAGGGAGGGGATTCATAACTATGATTCGCAAAAAATTATCCTATTCACTAAAAAATGAGGTACTAGCCGAAAATGTGTACACAAATAACGATAAAATATTACTAGAAAAAGGAAAAAGACTCACCACATCGGATATCATTCGGCTCATCAACCTAGATATTGATAGCATTTATGTTGAAGAAGAACAAAAAAACATTGCCATTGAGGTCGTCAGTCAAGTTCGTACGCTTTGGAGCCAGGAAGATAAAGCTTTTACAGAGATGTACGTTCAAAACCTCGATCAAATTAAAAATTTGTTTACAGAAATAGCAGAAAACAAAGACATCTCCTTACAGTCTTATTTAAATGGGTATTCGAACATGTTAGAATCGGTGCTTGAGCATACCTCGGTACTGCACACTCTCCATAAAATAAAGGGTCACGATGATTACACCTATCGACATAGTTTGAACGTAAGCCTATTGTGTGGTGTGATTGGAAAATTACTCAATCTATCACTCGAAGAAATTTGGACACTTGGTCAATGCGGACTGCTGCATGATGTCGGTAAGATCAAAATCCCAGTGAATATTTTGCAAAAAAAGGCTCGTTTGACAAATGAAGAGTTCAAGCAAATGAAGCAGCATAGCTTATTGGGCTATAAAATTTTATGCAATATCGAAGGAATCGAACGGCACCTTCGTGAGGTTGCCCATTATCATCACGAACGCCTCGATGGATCTGGATATCCCGAAGGACGGAGAGGCGATGAAATTCCTTTCTATGCTCAAATCGTTGCTGTTGCTGATACATACGATGCGCTCTGTTCTGATCGATACTACAATCGGCGGATTTCCCCGTATCAGGCCGTTCGAGAATTATTGGAATCTTCGTTCAAAAACCAACTAAACGCAAATATTGTAGTTCCATTTGTACAATTTATGCTCTCTGGTTATGCGGGGTATTCCGTTGTGTTAACGGATAAAACGTGCGGCAAGGTTGTATTTATTCCTCCAGATGAACCGGATCGCCCACTAATTCAAACTGATACAGGATACGTAGATTTACGTCAACGAAGGAACCTGGAGATTGCTGAAATCATATAACTCTCCCTACACATTTGTTATAATTTGTAAAAATATTGCATTTATATTATCAATTACATCACGATTTGCCCAGAAATAAGAAGAGGGTATTCCAACATTACTTTTGGAATACCCTCTTCTTATTTCTTATTACCATCCACGCCCGGCACCTCCACCTCCGGATGAGCCTCCTCGTCCACCAGCGCTTCCACCACCTCCGCCCCCGCGTCCACGAAACATTGACAACAGGCCATACGTAATCGCACCGCCAAAATATTTGAAATCAAGAAACAGCAGCATCGCTACGCCAATCCCAATGACAAGCTTGATTCCCCAGGGCAAACTACTCCACCACGATAACTCCTGTACTTGTCTCTGCTCACTCGGTTCATTTGGCATTGGCTTTGCACCATCGACGCCATACTCTGCTGCGATTTCATTTGCCAGCACCTTATAGGTGGTAAGAATCGCAATATCCATCTGATTGTTTTTCAAATATGGAATGGCATACGTATCAAGAATGCGCCCGACTTTTCCATCTGGAAGCGTTCCTTCCAATCCATACCCAACTTCTACTCGAATTTTCCGGTCCTGTGTGGCGAGAAACAACAGCACCCCGTTATTTTTCTTCGGATCTCCCAGGCCAAACTTACGAAAGGCCGCTGTTGCATATTCTTCAGGCGCAGCTCCATGCGTTGTCGGTACAGTTAGAACAGCGAGCTGAGCACTTCCTGTCTTTTGTTCGAGTTCCCTACCCAAGTTGATCAACTGTGCCCGCTGCTCCGGTGTCAGCACCCCTGCCGTGTCCTGCACATACACGTCTCCACGTACAGCCGGAATGTCAGCCGGATTGACCTGTGCCTGCACATATCCATCAATCCTTGTAAATAAGGCTAATCCGCATACAATAAGCAGAAATGCTAGCTGCCGAATCATTTTGTTTCACCAAAGTTAACCTGCGGTGCCTGTTTCGCGCGCTCCTCTGCTTTAAAGTAGTCTTTCGCTTTAAATCCACCCATCGAGGCAATGATACTGCCGGGGAACCGCTTAATTTCCTTATTAAACGTTTCCACCTGCTTGTTGTAATCCATGCGTGCCGTCGCGATGCGATTCTCTGTACCCGCTAGTTCATCCATCAACTGCGTAAATTGTTTGTCCGCCTTCAGTTCTGGATAGTTCTCCGAAATAACCAGCAAGCGGCTTAGTGCACCGCTTAGTTCTGCATCTGCATTTGCCTGATCTGTTTTCGTCTGGGCCCCCGCTAATTTGGCGCGAGCATTGGCAATTTGGGTAAGTACATCTTTTTCATGAATACTATAGCCCTTCACCGTATTCACGAGATTCGGGATCAGATCGGCCCGGCGCTGTAGCTGGTTGTCGATCTGAGCCGCGCTCTGATTGACACTCTCTTCTGCATTGACGAAGCTGTTGTATTTGCCCGCAAAGATCATGCCCAGAACGAGAATGATCCCAACAATTACTGCGATAAAGCCCCAGCTTGTTTTTTTCATGTTCAAATCTCACTCCTGCTTTTTTCTTCTTCACCCGTTCCCTTCTAAGGTTTATTCTTTCCTACCTACGTATATAACATGAAAAAGCCTCCGATCCGTTTCCGAATAGGAGGCAATGAACGCCATAACAAAACTTCAAGATAAAGTAAAGGTTGCTCCCGATACGCTGCAGCACTCACTTTCGATACTGTGCTTTTCGCTGCATAAACCCTGTCAAAAAGGTAAGCATTACATGAACCCCTGCCTTCACCGTAACCTGAGCTACATCACGATACGGATCAAGGCAGACAATATCCATCGCCTGAACAAGCGGATGGCTTCCAGCCAGGTAAACCGCTTCAAACAACTCATCCGTACGCATTCCACCAGGAGTGGCAGCCGGAACCCCCGGCGCATAAGCGATATCCAGTACGTCCATATCGACCGTGAGATAAATGACATCGACTTTTCCACTCAGATCATCCAATGCAGCTTGAATCGTAGAAACAATGCCCTTCTCTCTCACCTGACGCAGGGTGACATACTGAACACCTTTTTTGTCTGCATATTCTTTTAATGATTTCGCATTATAAAAGCCGTGCAGCCCTACATTCCACACGTCCTCACCAAGAATCGTACCGCTTTCGATCAAATTACGAATTGGCGTTCCATTGCTTGGACCGTTATCTTCAAGACTGCGTAAATCAAAATGAGTATCCAACTGCAAAATTCCAATACGCTGCTCTGGATGAGCCTGTTTCCAGCCTTTCACAAGCATCGCCGTAATCGAATGATCTCCTCCCAGCATAATAGGAAGTGCATGCGCATGATGCTGGCGCATCGAAACCATAGCGTCTGTGATCCACTGATGAGAAAGAGGAATATCGGTTACATGCTGGCGCACGTCTCCTAAATCCAAAACATGCAACGGAGTTAAATCGATATCATATTCAAGATGGTATGGATTAAATGCTTTCCATGCCTGACGCATCGCCTCCGGGTTTTCACTCGCCGCTGATGCGCTAATGGATGAACGGGACAGCGGAACCCCGAGGATGGTTACATCCACGGAGCTAAAATCCACTGTTTGTTCCTCACTAGAGAGAGTACGAATCCATTCGTTTACTTTTGGTTCCGTTCCTTGTGCGGCGGACCAGCGAAACGAAGGCGGCTTAAGCTGGGGATACGGATACTTCATGCGTCAAACTCCCTTTCTGCACCACAATCTTCCCTGCTTTAATCACAGTATCTACAAGATTCACGCCGTAGTTATACTGCATATACGAATAGTTTGGTGCGTCAAATACGACGAGATCCGCTGCTTTTCCTTTTTCGAGGCTTCCTACCCGGTGCGCCTGTTTAATCGCATGCGCCGCATTAATGGTAGCGGCAACGAGTACCTCAGCAGGTGTCATTCCCATCGTTAGACAGCCGAGATTCATGATGAACGGCATCGATTCACTCGGAGAAGAACCAGGATTCCGGTCTGTAGACAAGGCAACAGCTACGCCAGCGTCAATCATTTTCCGGCCATTGGCAGCCTCTGCCTTCAAAAAGAAGGCTGTGCCTGGCAGCAAGACCGCAACGACTCCTTTTTCCGCCATCTGCCGGATTCCTTCATCCGATGCCCGCAAAAGGTGATCGGCCGACACAGCTCCCAGACGCGCAGCCAGTTCCGCCCCCTGATACGGTTCAATCTCATCCGCGTGAATTTTCGGAAGCAGGCCATGTTCCATCCCTGCGCGCAAAATTCTCTCGGACTGTTCCGGTGTAAACACACCGTGTTCACAAAATACATCATTAAACTGGGCAAGACCGCTTTTAGCCACTTCCGGAATCATCTCATTTACGAGAATATCAACAAAACGATCTGGGTCGTGTTTATACTCAGCAGGCACAGCATGTGCGCCCATAAAAGTAGAAACGATATCGATTGGATGCGTATCCTGAAGTTGCTTCGCTACATGAAGCTGCTTCATTTCATGTTCTAACGTTAAGCCATATCCACTTTTCGCTTCCACTGTCGTTACACCGTATTGCAAAAAGCGATTGAGACGCTGGTACGCTTCCTTATATAATTCTTCTTCGCTAGCAGCCTGCGTTGCACGTGTTGTATTATGAATGCCGCCGCCCGCATTCATAATCTCCATGTATGTTTTGCCAGCGAGCCGCATTTCAAATTCATTTTCCCGGCTTCCGGCAAACACCAGATGAGTATGCGGATCAATTAGCCCAGGTGTCACTACTTTTCCTGACGCATCGATCACATCAGCTTCGTGAAGACGATCCTGATAAAAAGCTGTCACGACTTCATCCCGATCTACCATCTGGATAGAGCCGTCTTCTATCCAGACGGCTCCATCTTCAATAATGTGTAAATTGCTCATGGCTGTTCCTGTTACCGGTTGTGCAGATGTTCCTTGAAGTGTAACAAGCTGTGCTGCATGACGAAGCAGAATCGGTTTTTGTTTCATCATAACCCTCCTTAGCTTCGTAACATCGGAATATGAACGCCTTTATTTTTCGCTGTTTCAATTGCCAGTTCATAGCCTGCATCTGCGTGACGAACGACTCCCATACCCGGGTCTGAAGTTAATACACGTTCGAGGCGTTTTTCTGCCGCTTCTGTTCCGTCAGCTACAATAACCATTCCGGCATGCAGGGAGTATCCCATACCTACGCCACCGCCATGATGAACAGATACCCAGCTTGCGCCACCTACCGCATTAATCATAGCGTTAAGGATCGGCCAGTCAGCTACAGCATCACTGCCATCACGCATTGCTTCTGTTTCCCGGTTTGGCGATGCAACGGACCCGGAATCAAGATGGTCACGTCCAATTACAATTGGTGCTTTTAACTCACCATTGCGTACCATATCATTGATGATTTTCGCAAAACGTGCGCGTTCTCCATACCCTAACCAGCAAATGCGAGAAGGAAGCCCCTGGAATGCGATGCGTTCCTGAGCCATTTTGATCCAACGGCAAAGGTGCTCATTATAAGAGAATTCACGTAAGATCACTTCGTCTGTTTTGTAAATATCTTCTGGATCACCGGACAGAGCAACCCAGCGGAATGGTCCTTTACCTTCACAGAATTGCGGGCGAATATACGCCGGTACGAATCCTGGGAATGCAAATGCATTTTCTACCCCTTGGTCTAATGCAACCTGACGAATGTTGTTGCCATAGTCAAAGGCAACGGCTCCTCTTGCCTGCATATCTAAAATGGCCTGAACATGCACAGCCATGCTCGCTTTCGAACGCTTTACATACTCTTCTGGATCAGCAGCGCGAAGCTTTGCCCCTTCTTCCAGCGTCATGTTGGCAGGCAGGTATCCATTTAACGGATCGTGTGCTGATGTCTGATCGGTAATAACATCTGGGATAAAGTTTCGCTGAATCATTTCTGGCAAGATTTCAGCCGCATTTCCTAAGAGACCAATGGAAAGGGCACGCCCTTCTTGTTTCGCTTTTTCCGCAAGCGCAATCGCTTCGTCCAGCGTTTCCACAAGGATATCGCAATAACGAGTTTCGATACGTTTTTCGATGCGTGTGCGATCCACGTCGATCCCGATCACAACCCCATCGTTCATTGTAACCGCCAGTGGCTGAGCGCCGCCCATGCCGCCTAAACCGGCTGTAACCGTGATGGTTCCTTTCAGGCTACCTCCAAAATGCTGTTTCGCACACTCTGCGAATGTTTCGTACGTTCCTTGTACAATTCCTTGACTTCCGATATAAATCCAGCTGCCAGCTGTCATTTGTCCGTACATCATGAGACCTTTTTTATCAAGCTCATGGAAGTGATCCCAATTTGCCCAGGCTGGAACCAAGTTTGAATTTGCAAGCAGCACCCGTGGAGCATCTGGATGAGACTTGAACACAGCAACCGGTTTTCCAGACTGTACGAGCATCGTTTCGTCATCTTCCAGATTTTTCAGTGTGTGAACAATCGCATCGAAGCTTTCCCAGTTACGAGCCGCTCTTCCAATTCCCCCATATACAACAAGGTCCTCTGGCCATTCTGCAACTTCCGGGTCAAGGTTGTTGAAAAGCATGCGCAGCGCTGCCTCCTGAACCCACCCTTTTGTATTTAACTCCGTTCCGTGTGGAGCTCGGTATACTCGTTTTTGTCCTGTTGTTTTTTCCAACTTTCGTCACTCCTTTGTTCTTTTCTTACTTTTATTTTATTAAGAACGACGAATAGAAAGTAGAAGAGTGTTTTTGTAAATCATGAATGATTCAGTATATTGATATCGCTTTCTTTTTCTAATTCTGCAGATAAACTGGATTTTTATTTGTTTTTCTGGACTATCTTTTTATTTCTCCAGAGACGAGGAGAACAGCCCGTACACTCCTTGAATAGGCGGCTAAAATAATTAGGGTCATCATATCCGACCGCAAAGGCAATTTCGCGTACGGTCAGCGAAGTGGATGACAGCAAATGCTTCGCCTGCTTAATGCGCACATCCATTAGATAGTGACGGAACGTTTGCTCTCTTTGGGTCGACAGCACATGGCTGAAATAGCTTGGGCTTCGTTGAACATGGCTAGCTACTTCCTCCAAACTTAGATTGGAGCGGTGAAAATGCTCATCAATGTAGCGGAGACCTCTCTCAATAAAATCACCATGTGCATTTTCCTTCTGATTCTGCGCCTGTTGAATAATATCAAAAATAAAAAGCAGCACTTCTTGTACAATTCGAAATAACACGGGCATATGCAAAATGGTTTGGAAAATCTCCTGATAGCGAATTTCCATTTGCGATATCTTCTGAAGCTGATACGTTTGCATAAAGCGCCGCAAATGAGCAAGAATGCTCGTCATCCGAATCCGCAGCAGCTCAGGTTCAGGGAAACCCTGCGGAAATTCAGTGAACTGCTCATACATCCAGCGTTTAATAGCTGCTCTATCCCCTTCTTCAAGCATTGTCATCCATGCTCGCTGTTCAGCAGGAGTTAAGAAAGGATCGATTTCAAGGAAAGCAGGCGTGTCCTGAATGTGCACGATTTGCTGGTACCCCTTAAAAAAAATCATGTTTAAGGCCTGTAATGCTTTTTCGTAGCAATGATGAGCGGTTAAGGAGGAATACCCGACAGATGAAAGAACAATAAACAATCTACTTTCCTGTCTCCTCGAAGCTTCTCTTTCCATACGCCGCGCTTCCTGATGCAGCATTTCGCTTGTATAAAAAGGTAACAGGCAAACAATATGCTCACGTAATGGCAGGATATACGGTTGCTGTGCAAATGAATAATTCTCTAACCATTCCGTAAGCTCTTTTAGCTCCTTTTTATCTTCCGGCTGCACGATCATCATGCTGATATCGTTACCCATCGTTACTTCCATATCAAAAAATAGTGAAGCATACTGCCTTTGCAGCGCTTCCTTCTCTATCTCTACATCCGTTACCATTCGTTCTTTTTTCCGCTGCTTGCGAACTACCTTTGTAATGAGTGGTCTGATTTGATCAGGTGACAATGGTTTGACCAAAAATCCCGCTGCTTGTAATTGGGTCGCTTGCCAGGCTCTTTCGAAAACAGCTTCTGCTGTTACGGCGATAACAGCACCTGCATACTTTTCGATCGCCTGTATAAAAACATCCCAGCCGGTAGAAGGAATCATTTCAAGCTCTACAAAAAGCACATCCGGCTTGTACTCTTCCAGTTCTTTCATAAGCGATACCATATCTACAGCCTGGCGGATATCCGCAAATCTTATCGAATACGAATTCATCAACCATTCAATCCCGGTCCGTTCTGTTGAATCTCTGTCAGCAATAAGCAAACGCATAGAATCGTCCTTTCCTCATCTATATCGGAGATTACCATTTTGGAGGTCTCATTATATTCATTAATAAAAAATGCTTGCTTTTATGATACTAGCAGTTAATTCATCGTGATTACATACCTTTACTTTTATGGTTTTGCGTAAATTTTCCGCGTTTACAATCATTACGTCACCTTTCTCTAAAACCAAAACCTCATTTTCATCAATGATCGCTCGAACGCTTCCATTGACACAATAAAAAGCCTCAGATCTTTTTGCACCTTCCCTACTATATGCAGTATCTAACACTTCATTATGGATCCCTTTTTTGAGATGAATAGCGCGAAGTTCTCCACTGCACCCTTCTGCTAACATCAAATTAAAGTCCTTTACTCTACCCATACTTCGGGTTGTCCAGTCCCCGCTAAAGCGATCCTGTTCAAATGGCTTTAAAAGCACCTGATGCTTCCCCTCATGTTGAAGAAACATTTCCCCCTCCATGATCATAATGATTCTTTGGATGCCTGGAAGAGGCGTAAATACGGATTCTTCCACTTCAACATCTGCGGAACTAATCCGCCATTTGAAATCACGTTTCGTATAATCCGCATCTTCCGGATAAATTGCAAGTTGGGTTGTGATTCCACCTGACCAAAGGCTTGTTGTTTGTTCATTTTTTCTCATCATTTTTATTGAATAAGACAATTTATTATCCCCCTTGATACTTTCTGCATGAATAGTAAGAGGCCAAATCCTTACCTCATAAGGAAAGATTTGGACCTAAAATTGGTGTGTCGGTGTTTTGGATTCACGTACTTCTTAACTTGTTTGGATCTAGCGCAATATTGCGCGAACGATATTCGGACGGGCTGAACTGGTGCACTTTCTTGAACATGCGGCTAAAGTAGCTAGCATCCTGAAACCCAACCTGACTCGCGATCTGCTGCACCGTCAAATCAGTTGTCTCCAGATAATACTTTGCTTTTTCAAGACGAAGCTTGTTGATGAAATCAATGACGCTCAGCCCCACCTCTCGCTTGAACAAATGGCTGAGGTGATATTTACTCAGACAACAATATTGTGCTACTTCTTCCAGCATGATTCTCTCGTTCAACTGTTCCTTGATAAATCGGACGGCCTGACGAATGAGCGGGGAAACATACAGCGTCTGTGTTAACGCTATCTGTTCCGTCAATTGTCGCACATACGTGCACACCTTCTGAACGAACTTGTCGTAGCGGATCGTCCGATACAATTCCTGAATGAAATGGGCGTTCTCCGTCAAAATCGTTTCCGCACTGAATCCTGCCTCCAGCACCAGCCTCGATACCATCATCACCAAGTTGACTACTTCTGATTGAAATCGGCTAACATTATACTGATTGGCTTGTGCCACCTTTTCCAATAGTGTTGGCAAAACAGTGATGGCTCCCTCGACATCGCCGATATGAACCCTCGCTAGCAGGTCAACGCGCTCCCTCTCGATATTTTCTTTATAGGCGGACATCGTCTCGCGTGCTGCCGCTTCCGACTGTTTCTTTTTCATATATGAAAAAATCATACGGTTCCCCTGAAAAAAGCGGTCGATCATAGAATGCATCGCTTCCTGATATGAACGCTGTAGCATCACCGGATCGCTATAATACGTGCCGATACCGATCGAAACAGAAATCCGCTCCGCATCGCTTGCCTTCTGGATCTCGTTGGCGATCCGTATCGCGTTTAGGCTCAGGGGCGTCTGTTCCGTTTGTACAGGCAGTTCTATTAACAAAGCCACCACCCCTTCTTCAATCCAAAGCCAGGTAAACGGAGCGGTCACCATCTTACAGATCGCCTTCATCAGCGTCTGTCCCAATTCAATCTTCCACTCAATTTCTTTTCCAATGATCAAGTCTGGATAGCGATCAACAGAAACAAGCATGACGAGTGTAGGGTTAATCGTGACTCCGTATGCCTCCTGCATCTGTTCATATGTGTATTCATGCACAAATGTTCCCATAAGCAGCAAATGTGAAAAAGCCGCATGCTGAGGAAGTTGGTTCATATATTCAATCTCCTCTATTTGTGATATACCCCCTATATTGTAGCTTGTATGGCGTATTCATACCAAATCGAGAATGGGGACGAAGAAAGCAGCTTCCCTCTGACAAAAGGAGAAGCTGCTTTGCTGTATATTTTCCTAGAATGACATGCTGCCAATTCTTTCTTCCACAAGCTTGACGAATTCCCCATGATGAAGCTGATCGCGGATGTATTCGATATCTGGATAAAAATATCGATCCACTTTAACCGTTGGGACCATGCTGCGAATTTTTTGGTAGACGGCCTCCGTGACAGGCGATGGCTTCAACGGCTTGTGAAAATCCAGTGCCTGCGCCACGGTCATCAATTCAATCGCAAGGATGTACTCCACTTTTTTGGAGATGTGATACGCTTTCTTGGCTGCAAAGTACGCCATGCTCACCTGATCCTCCTGATTGGCACTCGTTGAAATGTTGTCAACGGTAGAGGGATGTGACAGCACCTTGATTTCCCCGAGAAGCCCTGCTGCCGTATATTGTGGAATCATATAACCGTTATTCAACCCTGGATTGGCTACAAGAAAGCTTGGGAGCTCGCTATGATGATGATTCACGAGCCGATCGATTCGCCGCTCTGCCATTTTTGCTAAATTGGCCATTGCAATACACATGGAATCACTGTACATCCCCACATAGGTCCCATCAAAATTCCCTCCCATCAGGGCGATGCCATCGTCGTCCTCTGGGTAAATAATCGGATTGTCACCGGTAGATGCCATCTCATTCTCAATCACTTCTCGAGCATCCTTGAGCAGCTTTTTGCAAGCCCCGTGCAGTTGGGGAATACACCGCAAGCTAAGCGCATCCTGCAGACGGTGGCTTTTGTATGCCTCTGCGATTTCGCTGCCTTTGAGGATGTGCAGGATCGTTTTTGCCGTCGCGGATTGTTCGTCGTGTTTCTTCACAGCATGCAATCGCGGATCGCACGCTTTTATTGTTCCTTTTAACGCTTCAAGAGACATCGCCCCCGCCACATCGGCTGTTTTGACGGCTTGACTGGCATTGTACAGGGCTAACGCTGCAAAAGCGGTGATCGAGGTGGTTCCGCTGATCAAAGCCAGCCCTTCCTTGCAACCGAGCTCAATCGGCTGCAATCCCGCTCTGTGCAAAGCCTCTTTTCCTTCCAACAGTTCTCCTTGATACCATGCCTTCCCTTCCCCGATCAGCACAAGCGCCATATGGGCTTCCGGTGCTAGATAGCCGACAGAGCCTTCGCCCGGTGCAAACGGAGTGATCTCCTCATTGAGTAGGCTGGCGATCAGTTGAAGCGCTTCCAATCGTACGCCCGAGTAACCTTGTCCAAGACTGACCAGAATCATGAACTGGATGGCCCTTACGATCTCTTTCTCCAGAGGCTCGCCGACGGAAACCGCATGTGAGCGAATAATGTTATGCTGCAATGTCGTGGCATCTTCCGGGGAAATCACCTCAGTGACGTTTTCACCAAAACCAGTGGTTACGCCATAAATAAGCCGATTCTCCCGCAAAAATCGTTCAATCAAGCTTCTCGATGCCACCACCCGATCGCAATACTGTTGTGAGAAAGACACTTTTGCCTTGTAACGGGCCACCGCCACCATTTCTTCAACCGTAACAGGACCCGTCCCCAGTACCACGTGTTCAAGTTCGCTTGGATAACGATGCGCTTCTTTTCCCATATTAAACCTTCCTTCCCATTGTAACGATCAGCAGTCCAATGATCCTGACTGCTTTTTACACACTCTCTATCTCCTGCACCTGCAGGGTCTGCCCCTCATCGCATAGTAAGTTGCTGGCTTCATTCAAGGCCAATGATTTGGTTTCCGGAGCCCAGGCAATGGATACAATTAACCCTATAAGTAGTACTCCAGTCATTCCAATCATTGTGAAATTCAATCCAAAAGAGTTGAGGCTTATCGGTAGAAAGAATGTTCCCGCAGCAGATCCAATCCGGCTAATTGCTGAAACAACTCCCACTCCTGTCGAACGAATTTCAGTTGGGAAAAGCTCGGCTGGATATACCAACGTAAGATTTCCCGCTGCAGCCATTACAAAAGTAAACACTACAAAGGCTATAATAACTAAGCTTTGTGGTCCATTGTGTAAAATACTAAGAATAAACAAAGAGACCGCAAGTATGGCAAAAGTGTTAATGGTAAAACCTCTACGTGAGAACTTCTCTATACACCAAAGACCGGCAATTGTACCAATAAGCAAGAATATATTTAATACCATGTCTACAAAGAAGCTTTCCGTAAAACCCATCGCACTTAAAATGACGGGAAGAAATGTATAAATGGCATAGTATGGAAGAACCTGACATGCATAAAAAAGACCACCAAAAGCTGTGTTTTTCCAAAGCTGTTTACTAAAAAGATCACGAAAACCATGCGTTGTTTCAGTATGATTGATAAGTGTTTCATCAATTTCTGCATGAGGACTAACGTATTTTTTTACAATTTGACGTGCTTCATCAATGCGTCCTACACTGACAAGCCATCCCGGTGATTCAGGCGTCCCGATTCGCAAAAGAAGTACAATAAAAGCAGGAATAGCTGTACTGACAAGCATCCAACGCCAGGATTCAGGACCTGTTTGCTCCAAATAATACCCAATAAAATTTGATGCTACATATCCAACTGTCCAAATTACGTTTAAAAAGGCTAATAGGAACCCCCGATATTTTCTAGGGGCAAATTCTGCAAGCAATGTCGATCCGACGGTGAAGTCCCCTCCAAGAGCAAATCCTATCAGTAATCGTAGAGCAAATAAAACGGCTGGATCATTGACAAAGAATTGTAAGACTGAAGCAATGGTAATTACCAAAAAATTTAACTGGAAAATTTTTTGTCTACCTATCCTATCAGCTAGCCTTCCAAGTACTAAACATCCTAGAAATACTCCAATTAAGGCAGAACTTCCAATCAATCCTTCCCATAGAGGGCTGAGCTTCATTTGAGGACTAAGCAAAGTAAGAGCCATTCCAATAATTCCAAGGGCGTAACCATCAGAGAAATTCGCTCCAAAAGTAAGTGCAGTAATCTTTAAATGAAACTTATTGAGTGGTACATCATCCATTTTAATCTTTTGTTCGTTCATCAAAAGATATCCCTCATTTCTCACTATAATGGTTCACTGTAACTAAAACACTACAAATAGAAACCGCTTTCAAAACTTATTTTAATTAATTTATACCTCCTTTTTGATAGAAATTTAAAATATCTACAAACTAATTTACTGTACATTCACTTTATCAAAGTAAAATATAGATAAATTATAATAATTCGAAAAAAATAAAACTATGGATAATAATTTGGATTACTAGCACAATATTGTTTGGATTAATTTTCATATAAAAAAAGAGGGGGATGTCCCCCTCTTTTTTTACTTAACCATTTATTCAGCATTTCCAACAAATTGAGTCGTTTCGATTTCGTTCGTTGTCTGCTCGCCTTCTTGTTTCTTTTTGATACGTAAGAAGTAGTAGAGGTAACAGCCAGCCATAAATGGAAGCCCACAGTATAGAGCCATTCGCTGCTCTGCATCAAATGCCATGCTAACAATCACAATTGAGCATAATACCGTGCAAAGAATAGGTACGAACGGATAAAGTGGAGTTCGATACTTTAACTCATCTAGTTTCCCCCCCGCTTCAAGAAAGCGCTTACGAAATAGGTATTGCGAAACACCCACTCCCAGCCACACGACAATACCCGCCAGACCCGCAACCGAAACAAGCAAGACATAAAGAGTATCTTCCGCTACAAAGCTGGACAAAAGTGACAGACAGGCAACCGCGAGAGTCGTGATCAAAGCGTTAAGCGGTATTTGTTTTCTGCTTAGCTTTCCTAAGAAAGGACTTGCCATTCCATCACGAGCTAACCCCCATAACATACGTGAACCCGCATAAAGCCCCGAATTCCCTACCGAGAGTACAGCAGTAAGAATAACAAAGTTCATAAAATCAGCTGCATACGGAATCCCAACTCCATCGAAAACCATGACAAATGGACTTTCGATTACACCGGCCTTGCGCCAAGGAATTAAACCAACTAGTACAATCATCGAAATCACATAAAAGAACATCGTGCGCCATGCAGTGGCACGGATCGAACGTGGGATCGTTTTTTCCGGCTTTTCACTTTCACCTGCGGCTACACCGATCACTTCAGTCCCTTGGAACGAAAAAGTAACAGCAATCATCGAAAGAAGTACAGCGCTAATTCCTTTTGGAAATAGCCCACCGTCATTCACAAAGTTGGAAAACATAGGAGCATGCTGTCCTTTTATAGAGATAAAGCCAAACAATACGGAACTGCCCACTACGATAAAGAGAATGATCGCAACAACTTTAATACTTGAAAACCAAAATTCTGTTTCCGCAAAACTTTTTGCCGAGAATGCATTCATCAAAAATAACGAGACAGCAAACACGATACACCACACCCATACCGGTGTCATCGGAAACCAGCGCTTCATTAACATTCCGGCAGCAGTAAATTCTACGCCCACTGTAACCGCCCAATTAAGCCAATACATCCACCCGATCGTAAATCCAGTGGCGGGTCCTATATATTTACTCGCATATGTTTGGAAGGAACCTGCTACTGGCATAGCAACAGCCAGTTCACCCAGGCAGAGCATGACAAGGTACATGAGGAAGCCTCCCGCGATATACGCGAGAACGGCTCCTCCTGGACCTGCTTGATTAATTGTATATCCAGCACCAAGGAATAAACCTGTACCGATTACTCCGCCAATCGAAATCATAAATAAATGTCTGCTTTTCATGGTACGCTGTAATTCGTGCTGATTCCCGTTACCCATATAACTATCATCTCCTTTACCTAATTTTTCTGTATCTATTCCAAAGTGTGCTACTCATTCCGTACGATTTATACAGTGAGTTCCTTAGGAGTTTGTTTGATTACCTGGTTAACGTCTGTTGCTTTTAAAAATTGGTCAACAGCGTTGATGTCTTTAGAAAAAATACGATCTTTTGTCATCGCCGGAGTAACGGTCCGCGCCATTGTATGGAATTGTTTTGTGATTGATGCTGTCTTCTCTACACCGCGATACTCAACCGCCTGGAGAGCGCATATTAATTCAATCGCCAGCACCTTACGGCAATTGAGAACTACTTGATACGCATGACGTGCACCGATCGTTCCCATACTTACATGATCTTCTTGATTAGCAGATGACGGAATCGAATCTACGCTGGCCGGATGGGCAAGTGTTTTGTTTTCAGAAACAAGTGCTGCCGCGCAATATTGCAGAATCATCGCCCCTGACTGTACACCCGGCTGTGGGCTCAAAAACGGTGGCAGATCATTCAATTGCGGATTCACAAGTCGCTCGATGCGTCGCTCTGAAATATTCGCAAACTCAGCCATGGCAATCGCTAAAAAGTCCATCGCAAGAGCAATCG
Source organism: Aneurinibacillus uraniidurans (assembly GCF_028471905.1). Taxonomy (NCBI): domain Bacteria; kingdom Bacillati; phylum Bacillota; class Bacilli; order Caryophanales; family Paenibacillaceae; genus Aneurinibacillus; species Aneurinibacillus uraniidurans. The sequence goes on from NZ_CP116902.1 coordinate 3,601,622, forward strand.
GCTGGCCGTGGAAGTTTCCGCCTGAAATAACCTTTTCACCGTCATCAAAAATGAGCGGATTATCCGTTGCGGCGTTGATCTCAATTTCCAGCTTTTCTTTCACGTAATTAAGTGCTTGCCAGGATGCCCCATGTACTTGTGGAATGCAACGAAGCGAGTATGCGTCCTGCACACGAAGCTCCCCTTGTCGAGTAATCAACTTGCTATCAGCTACGTAGCTGCGAATCCGCTCTGCTACCGCGATTTGCTCCGGATAGCCGCGTACGATTTGTACTTCTTCCGCAAACGCATCGATGATGCCGCGCAATCCTTCCAGCGTCAGCGAAGCGATTAACTCTGATTGATACGCAAGCTGCTCCGCTTCTAAATATGCCACAACACCCATCGCTGTCATAGCCTGCGTTCCGTTAATAAGAGCCAGCCCTTCCTTCGCTGTTAACACAAGAGGTGTAATTCCTTCTTTCTGTAATGCAGTGAGTGACGGAACGATTTCTCCTTTATAAAACACTTCCCCTTCTCCAATAAGAGCGAGAGTCAAATGAGACAGAGGCGCTAAATCACCACTCGCACCAAGCGATCCTTGCTGCGGCACTACAGGGTGGATCTGCTTATTTAACAGGGCAAGCAAGCAGTCAACGACCTGACGACGTACACCGGAGTGCCCTTTGAGCAGAGCATTCGCTCGCAACAGAAGCATTGCCCGCGATACGATTTCCGGAAATGGTTCGCCAACGCCGCAAGCGTGACTGCGAATCAAATTGAGTTGCAAACTTTCTACATCTTTTTGATCAATCACAACATCACTTAGTTTGCCAAATCCTGTGTTAATTCCATATGCTACGCGATTTTCTGCCACAATTTTTTCAACGGCTCGCCGACTAGCATCTACACGTTCTAAACTTTCTACTGAAGCTACCACCTTTTCATTGTTATACAAAACGGCCTTCACATCCGCCAATGTGAGTGAATGTCCTTTTACTGTAATCATCTGTTCCAGCCTCCTTTTTTTATACAAAAAGGGGGGCTGCATACACTTAAATAGAGCGAAAAAATCGCTTTCTTTAAGAAATATGCAGCCCCCTGATTTCTACTTACCAACTATGGGCTATTCATATTCAATCGTCATACTGTCTAACACAATACATAATGAAGCGCTTACAATACATAGTATACATCACTGATTAACCTTTTGCAAAACTAAAACTCTGGACTAACTCCTTATGCAAACGGCCATCTTTATACTTCGTACTATTCTTCAACTCATTATGATTATTATCAATATACAGAAGAGTTATAAAACAGTCAAGTGTTATTTACCTAAATATGATTAATGCCAAGCCCTAATGTTTCGTGCTCCAATCCTCTAACAGGAGCTCCGATTGTTCCGTAGAGTGCAACTGCAATCCACTCGTCCTCCCGCTCCTGATCATACGGTCTTCCTCTCACAATCGCAAAGTTTAATCCAACGGTGCGAAGCACGGTCCCAAGTTGAACCTGTCCCCTGGTTACCCCTTGCATCGCTTCAAGAATGGCGTGATACAGCGAATGTGTCTCACGGTAAAACGAACCATCAATGATTGTTTTTTTCGCAGCTGTTTCCACTGCAGCAACGACCTTGTGAGCATCCATCGAGCCTACTTTTCCCTTGCAGAACCGATAACCTACATTTTTCAATTGTGCAAGCAGAACGCTTTCTGCTTCATGATCGCCTTCTTCCAGAAGAGCCAGCTGCATTGCCATCTTTCCAATTCGACGTTCAATGTATAAAGACATATCTGCACACTCCCGCGTTTTGGATTTACTTACTTCTTACTCTATTTCCTCAGCCTTTTTTGATACATCGTATAATGTTTCAGATCCTTTGTATTGTAATCCATCTCATCACTCCGTTCCATCCAGAATTTATTTCCTATACTCCTTATTTTCATCGTAAAATATTCGATCTGGTCAACTATTTATTCGACTAAAAGGAATAATAAGTAAAAACAGCTTCAAAATAAAGAAGAATGGGGATTATCATCATGTGGAAAAAATCGCTGACGTACCTTCCTAAACTGAATATAAGGTCACTTACATTATGCTAATCAATACAAAAGACCAAATCACAACAACGCAAGCTACTTTGATTGTATGGAATACCATTATTGGGGTAGGAATTCTTATGTCTCCTAGGGAAATCGCAACAAAAGTCGGTACACCTGATGGGTGGATCTCCGTGCTCCTGGGTGGTTTTATTGCCCTGTTGGCGGGGTATATACTCGCCAAGTTGAGTCAACGCTTTCCCGGACAGACATTCTACCAATACAGCCAGATCGTAGCCGGAAAATTTTTAGGTAAAGTTCATGGATTCATACTAATTATCTATTACACTTTCTTCGCTGGATATGAAGTGCGTGGGATGGGCGAGCTGATCCACATGTACTTATTGCAAAATACCCCGATAGAAGTGATTATAATCGCTTTTATAAGTGTAGTAACATATATTACGGTGGAAGGAGCAAATCCTATCGCACGTATATGTGAATTTTTTTTCCCGGTTATATTCATCATTATTTTAGTGTTATGTGCATTCAGTTTCGGGGATTTCGAACTAGATAATGTTCGTCCCGTGCTTGGGGATGGGGTTATGCCTGTATTAAAAGGTGTTCAAAGCACAGCCCTTTCTATGGGTGGCTTTGATGTTATGCTACTTTTTACTGCCTTTATGAAAGAGCCAAACAAAGCGGTAAAGGCTACGCTTTTGGGGATTGGTTTGATTATTCCTGTGTATACTCTCATTGTAGTAGTTTCCTTTGGTGTGTTAACAGTAGATGATATACAGACGCTGACATGGCCTATGGTAGAAGTATCTAAATCCATTGAACTGCCCGGAGGATTTTTCGAGCGATTTGAATTGTTACTTTTGATTCTCTGGGTCATAACGATATATACAACGGTTATTTGCTATTACTATGTAGCAAGTCTGGGACTCGGACAGCTGTTTCAGAAAGACCATAAAAAATTTGTTTATGGATTGCTACCTGTTATTTATATCATTGCCATGTATCCAGACAATTTGAACAGCGTATTTAAATTCGGTAATTATCTTGGCTATGCAGCCATGGGTATTGTAGGAATCATGCCGTCCTATTTCTTGATAATTGCCAAGATAAGAAGGAAAGGACTCGGAAAAAACTAAGCGGATTTTTGATTGTTTTTTCAATCTGGTTAGCTGTTATCTCAAAACACAAAAAGCCTCCGATTCGGTTCCGAATAGGAGGCAACGAGTACGATAGCAATTCGTAACGTATTACTTTTCCTGTATTATCTTTCAACTTGTTCGATTTTCAGACCAAAGATCTGGGGCGGTTCGATTCCGTTCATCTGAAGATATGTGGACAGCTGCCCCCGATGATGAATCTCGTGTTCTGTCAGTGCCATCATAATTCTCCAGGAGCTTACTTCATGTCCATGTAAAGTTGGAACCTTTTTTTCCAGGAGATCATTTCCTAAGCTCAATAAGCCCTCCATTAACCTTGTATGACAGGCTTCCATGTACGGAATAATTTCCTCGATAGTTTCCCCTTTGCTGCTTTCATGACCGGGGTAACTCCATTTCCCATGCTCGAATACGCTCAAAAACATAAGCTCAGAGGAAGCAAGATGGCGCAGTATATCTCCCGTTGAAAATTTATCCTCCGCCGGTTTCCATTCCAGGATTGAATTCGGTACAGCCTTTACATAGTTCATGGTACGCTTGCGCAATCCGCCTAGAAACTCTACAAATTCCTCTACATTATGGATCATACATACCCTCCCTGTTATAAGGTTGATGACACGTACATTCATATTTCATGCTTTATATCGCAAATCCTTTTTTTGTACAGGAAAAAATCGGTTCTTGTTCGATGTATAAATCTTGATTGTTGGACAATTATTGATAAACTTAATTTTAATTTTGAAGAAACGAGGAATAAAATGCGTGAGTTTTCTTTAAATCTTTTGTCCAATCCAAAGCCTTTATTTTTTCAAATTTATAGCTATTTTAAAGATGAAATATTACAAGGCCAATTACAATATGACGCTTTTCTTCCCTCCATACGAAGCTGTGCACAATCACTTAAAGTTAGTAAAAATACGGTAGAGAATGCCTATCACCTTTTAGTGTCAGAAGGATACATATGCAATATCCCCAAAAAAGGGTATAAGGTAGTGCATCAAGGCGAAAAGAGCATTCATGATCACTTATCTATTTCAAATGACTCATATAACCAACATATACATCTCGATTTTCGTTATGGAAATATTGAACTTGCTGCATTCCCTTTTAACCAGTGGAACAAAGTGCGTAACACCTTTATAGCTAATAATCAAAGTGATTATAGGGTAGAAGGGAAATCACAAGGGGAATACGTCTTACGGAAAGAACTATCAAGATTACTGTACGAATCGAGAGGAGTAGTATCTAATCCCGAACAAATTATTATTGGTTCTACTCCTCAGCAACTTGTATCTTTTTTATGCCAGCTCCTAGCAGTGGATAAACATATCATTGGGGTAGAAGATCCCGGATACGATGGGGCAAGGAACACTTTTTTAAACCACGGTTTCCAAGTGTGTGCGATTCCTTTAACCGCAGACGGAGTTTCGATAGAAGAACTTGAGAAAAGTCATGCCGATGTTATGTATGTAAGCCCTTCTCAGCAATTTATGAATAAGATGGCTATGTCTCAAGACAAAAGACAACAACTGATTCAGTGGGTCTATTCGAATCAATACATTATAGAGGATGACTACGAATGGGAATTTAAAGATGGAGACGGTTATTTACCTTCTATTCAAAGTCTATATCCCGAAAAGGTAATTTATATTGGCAGAATTTCAAAAGCGTTATTACCAGTCTCCAATATAAGCTACCTGGTACTTCCTTACGATGTACTCTCTTTATTTTACGCAAAAGTGCCAGAATATGATCAGCCTGTTCCGAGGCTTGATCAATTAACTTTTTCACAATATTTATCTGACGGCTATTGGTATAAGCATTTACAAAAGATGCGAAAAAAATATGAAGAGAAGCGGAAAGCCTTTTTTGAAGCTATATCACACAATATGAGGAGTTTAGTAGAAATCGAAGGGAAAGATATAGGCCTACACGTTTTCTTAACTGTCAAAACAGATAAAACAGAATCTGAGTTAATTGGGCTGGGTTTAAAAAAAGGCGTTAAAGTTTATGGAACATCTAGATATTGGTTTCATCGGGCAGATAAGTATCCAACTGTACTGCTCGGTTACGGAGCTTTAGATTGTAGTCAGATTTATACCGGCATAAAATTACTGGCTGAAGCTTGGTTTGAATCCGTTTAATCTCAGCTTGTCCTACCCACTTTATCCGTTCTGTCCCTTTAACCGTAAAGAAGTTCTGTTTACTATGTATGTACATCATACTTATTAAGGTGGGTATATACATGAACTTTATTTTTGATATGGATGGAACCATTTGCTTTAAGGGACAACCCATTTCGAAGAACATTTTAGATCTTTTATTGGAGTTACAGGAATCCGGTCATTTTGTTGGATTTGCTTCTGCACGACCTTGTCGTGACATGCTGCCGGTTTTAGATGACCGATTTAACAACCATCTTTTAATCGGAGCTAACGGGGCGATGACGTACTACCAAGGAAAGCCCCGCTTCTTTACTCCGATTCCGACTACATTAGCTGAAGAAATCGTTACTATACTGGATGATTATCATGCTGAATATCTCATTGATGATAAGTGGAACTATGCTTTCAATTTGAAACCGCAGCATCCTTTTCTTATGAATGTAGATCCACATAAGTTGGCTACTCATATAGCAATTGATCAAATTGAGTCTTTCATTAAAATTGTTGTGTTATCTTGCACTAACTTTGAAGAATTATCGCGGAGAATGGCACAGTTAGATGTCACCATTCATTATCATTCTGCTGAAGGTATTTTAGATATCACATATAAAGATGTGAATAAAATGGCCGCCCTGGAGCAATCAGGTCTCTCTCTAGAGCCGTTTGTTTGCTTTGGAAATGACATGAACGATCTCCCGTTATTTAAAAAGGCTCACCACTCCGTCGTAATCGGTGAATATGAACCTCTTCTTATGATAGCGAAAGACCAAATTTTGGTTGATGAAAAAACCGAACAAAATATTATCTCGAAACTACATGAGCTTAGTACCGTATTTGTTTAACAGAATAATTTACGAGAGGTGAGAGGAAATGATGAATCAGTCCCTGGAGAAAAAGCACGTATCTCTGCGCGATGCTGAAAAGAAGGCTGAAGATCTATTTAAAGCGATCGAAGAAAAAGGCATCCTACGTGGCGGTGTAACGGAAAAACAAATCAATCAAGAAATTTATGAGTTAGCCTTCCAAATGTTCGGTATTAAGAAATATTGGCATAAACGTATTGTGCGAGCTGGAAGGAACACCTTATATCCTTATCGTGAAAATCCACCAGATTTAACTGTGTCGGAGGAAGACATTATCTTTCTTGACTTCGGCCCCATCTTTGAAGACTGGGAAGCTGATTTCGGTCGGACATACGTTCTTGGAGAAGATCCAATGAAAATAAAGCTGCGTAATGATCTTGAACAAGCTTGGGAAGAGGGAAAAGCCTTCTTTCAATCCAATCCAACTATTACAGGCAGTGAACTTTTCGCATTTGCTTGTGATCTTGCGAAAAAGTATGGATGGGAATTCGGAAGCCCAATTGCAGGTCACCTCATTGGTGAATTCCCTCATGAACAAATTCAAGGAGATGAAGTTGAAAACTATATTCATCCCGATAATCCAGTTCCCATGAGAGAACCTGATCAGAACGGCCAGACACGAGACTGGATTCTAGAGATACACTTTATTGATCGGGAACTGAAAATCGGCGGCTTCTTCGAGCAGTTATTAACAGTTGAATAGATTGTTAAGATAAGAAATAACGCAGGAGAGTCCTATTCACTCTGTAACGTAGACAACGGTAGACCGGGAAAAGTGGCTGGTCTACCGTTGTGCCGTCATACTCTTCATTTTTTTACAAAACGATAGACTATGTATACAATCAGACCGATAAAAACAATTCCCCCGACCTGAAATAATGCTGTCATCGGCTCAAAGCTTCTTCCCATTATTCTCTCCCCCTCACTTTGCTTCGGCATGTGAATGGTTTCAGTTTTCTTATCCCACGTAATCGTAAGCATCCATTCATCATCTTCCAAAGCTTCTAGTGGACATTTACTACAGCTTCCTCCAGCACTGATTTGATGATCAGGACCCAGTGTTGCAAGTCCACTATTTGATAAAGGAACTTTGTCATTGTTCTTAATTTCATATTGAACCCTACCAACCTTTTCAGGACTTTGTCCTTTGAGTGTCCAATCATACAGTAAGGGCTATGCTGAAACATCCTTTTTTGCACAAAAAATACCCGTTATTTTAACGGGTAAAAAGAATGCCAATAAGCGAGTAAATAATAACTGTCGAAAATAAAATGGTCATATGGAAAAGCGAAAAAACAAACAGAGCCTTTGCCCATTTCTCCGGGTCCATCCTTTTATAACCGACAACACTTAAGACAAGCCATGCCACACTTAAAAGAAGTGCAACTAACATAATCCCAACACTTAAAGACCCAAAAAGAAAACTGACTGCAACTAACACCACTAAATAGATATTCGTTTGTATATATGTTCGCTTCACACCTTTAACAACTGGAAGCATAGGGATATTTGCCGCCTCATATTCAGTGTGTTTACGAATCGCGATCGCATAAAAGTGAGGCATTTGCCAGATAATCATAATCAAAAAAAGTCCCAGAATTGCAGGATGCGTAACGTCTGGATGAATCGCCGCCCATCCTATAAGAGGTGGCATGGCTCCAGAAATACTTCCCACCTCCGTATTATAAATCGTTCGCCGTTTACTCCACATCGTGTATGGGACTACATAAAAAAACAAACCCAGAAATCCTAAGAATGCCGCTAGCGGCGTTGCTAGTGCCAGTACCGCTAGTCCAAGAATGCTCATCACAATTCCAAGCCATAATACAGACTTTGGCTTTATTGCACCGGTCACAGTCGGTCTATGTTTTGTTCTCTCCATAACCGCATCAATATCACGATCATACAAGTTATTAAACGCACCTGCGGCACCCATTACCAAAGTCGAGCCAATCAAAGCACATAGTATTTCGGGAAGTTTAGCAGACAAGCTAATCTGATATGTATATAAGGCCAATGTCAATCCTGCAAACATCGGAATCAGATTTGATTTAATAATCCCGGTTTTAACGGTTTGTGCCAAAATGTTTGATAAAGTCTGTTTCGACGTTGTGCGAGAGGCTTTTAGAACATCTGTATCTTTCCTTACAACACTTCGCAATGTTACCCTCTTTCCTTTATCTTTATTTTTAGATTCACATGAATTGTACATAATCCTCAGAACTTATATACTTATTGGTATATATATTCTAAGTGGTATATTAATTCTATATGGTACAATTGTCAAGAAAAGGAGGCGCGATAGTGGCCAAACGAAGATTAACTCAAAAAGAGCGCAAACAGGAAACACGACAAATGCTCCTCGAATCCGCTGCGGAAACTTTTGCGCAACTTGGTTTTCATGGAGCCTCTGTCGATAAAATTGCGGAGTTTGCCGGATTTAGTAAAGGGGCTGTTTATGCCCATTTCGAATCCAAAGAAGAGTTGTTTCTCGCTTTACTAGAGCAACAAATTCAATCACATGTAAATCTCATTCATGAAGTGTGGAGCGAACAGCAATCATTCGATCATGTAATCGAAAACATAGATGATTATTTCCATTTAGTTAGCAAAAAAAGCCGCGTATGGAGCATCCTGAGCATGGAATTTCTCTTATACGCAATGCGTGATGAATCTGTACGCAAGAAATGGGCGGCTCTGATTATAGAATCCGTAGACAAAATTTCTAAAATCATTGGGAAGATGATGTCAGAAAAAAATCATGAATGCACTTTATCTTCAGAAGAACTAGCCTGGACAATTCTGTCACTAGAGAACGGCATGACCATATTTTCTCATATTACCGGAGAACGTACGCCTCCAAACCTATATGGAAAAGCACTACAAAACATACTCCGCCAAGATATATCATGAACCTTGGTAGATTTGTTTTAAGTATTGACGTGGTGTACCGTAATAAAAAACATTCCTATACTCTGGATAAACAGATTCATAGGAAAGGTAGATGGGGGCATCAAGCAGGACGGGATAAGTAGAATAAAACGGTATGTCTCCATATATAATTCCTTTTAGTGCAGTGTCCATTTCTTTTTTGAATACGTTAAAACGGATGCCTGAAACATTTTTGTCGAATTCTCCACCGTCTACATATGCCTTTCCCATTAAAATTAAAAGACCCTGCTGATTTTTCACCCATTCTGCCAGTACTTCATCTCGCATTTTCCAGTTAATAGCCTCATAATTGTACACACATCCAATATCCAGAAATAATTCAGCGGTAATGTCAGAATGGGTAAGCGTATATTTCCTTCCTTCAATCGGGTGGTAAAAAGTGGCGGGTGGAATAAATTTCACAAATAATTTCTGTGGGTTAAAAACAGACATATATTTCTCCCCCTGTAAGCAAGCATAGTAGTTTAGGAACTTCAGAAGTCAATTACTATACATTTACAATATGTGGGTCATTAACTATATGACTGTGTTCATGCCCATGAAGGATATAAGCAAAGGCTGTACCCTTTATATCGAGTACAGCCTTTGCTTATTGACGCTTCTTTTTTAGGCTAATTTAAAAATGGACACTTCCTGTTTCAGGCGTGCAGCAATCGTAGATAACTCTGTAGAGCTGGCTGCGATTTCTTGTACCGTAGCAGACTGTTCTTCGGCTACTGCAGCCACCTCCTGGGAAGATGCCGCAGCTTCTTCAATGACGTGCGAGATTCCCTGGATAGAGGTAAATACTTCGTGCGAGTTCTGATTTATTTCTTTAAAAATCTCTTGTACGTGTTTTGTATCTTTTTCAGTTTCTTCTACATTTTTTACAATCCGATCTAATGCGTCTCCGCCCCGCTCTATAATGTGTACCTGATGATGAACCGCTTCTAGGTTCTTCTCCATTGTTTCGATTGTCGTAAATGTTTCAGATTGAATATGGTGAATCAATTCTGTAATTTGTCCCGCAGCTTTACTTGATTCTTCCGCTAGCTTTCGTACCTCATCTGCAACAACAGCAAATCCCTTACCTTGTTCCCCAGCACGTGCAGCCTCGATCGCCGCATTTAGTGCCAGGAGATTCGTTTGGCTTGAGATGTCTGTAATAACGGTAATAATATTTCCGATTTCTTCTGATCGCTTCCCTAGTTTTTGAATAGAATCTGTGGCGAGTTCCACCGTTTCTTTGACCGTATCCAAATGTTCAACCGCATCACGAATAGCTGTATTCCCCTCATGCGAAAGCGTAGTAGAAGCGTTGGCGTTTTGTAAGGTTTTTACGGCCTGCTGATTCCCGATGTCTACTTTTTCCTTTGTAGTATTCATTATTCTTAGAATCATACCAGCTTGATCTGCTTGTCGGGAAGCTCCTTCGGCAACGTCGTTAATCGTAGCAGCTACTTGCGCAGAACTTTCCCCTGATTGTTGAGCCGCTTCCGAAAGCTGAAAAGACGTTTCAGCCACTTGTTCGGCACTCGTATTAATGGAGGTAACAACATGACGTAGTTTCACGACCATATCGTTAAAATGTGCAGCTAATTCACCGATTTCATCACGATTAGCGACCTGGACAGCTTCTAAACTTAAATCCCCTTCCGACACAAGCTTTACGTTTTCTGTGACTAATTTAAGTGGACGAGTAATGTTACGAGCCAGCAGTAAAGAAATAGCAAGGCTACTCACAATGGCAACGATCTCTAGAATGATAATGAGCCATTTCCCATTTGTATAAATATCATTTGCCTCTGTCGCTGCTTTATCAGAACCATCGTTATTCAGTTTCACAAGCGCATCAAGATAGTTTTGCATCGCAGAGAATGAGGCAGCAGATTGCTCTCTTAGTTGTAAAAACAGCTTGGTATCCCCTATTTTTGAGTTTACGATCTGTTGATGAATATCTTGATAAGCTGCCCATTCTTTTTTTAAGCCTTCGAAGTTTTTTCGATCTTCATCTAAAAAAATGGTTTTTTCATAACTAGCTAATGTGTCCTGGACTTTAGCCAAGGTTTTATTCATTTGTTCTGCTAGATTTTTTCTTTCCTCAGGTTTCGTAGAGTCCATAAACTTTAGTTCCTGTGTGAGTACATGCTCCGTTAAAAAGTTAATATTATTTATAGAAGCAACTCCAGGCAGCCAGCTTGTGTTAATTTCATCAGCTTTTTTGTTAATGTCATTCATTCGGAGCAAAGCGTTTACCCCTAAAAATAAAATGATTAAAAAAATAGCCATTGACGATAAGAGTAGTTTTTTCCCAACCGACATTTCCCTTCTCCCTCTCTCTTGTAAATTGATTAGTTAATATTTTCTGTTTATTTGGCATGAATCTTATTACTTAAGATAAAAGTACCATAAACATGAAGGTTAATCTTTATTTTTTATTCATTTTTTTGTTTTTTTATATTTTCTTAATAATATTTTATAAAATTAAAGACTATTCCTATACAAGGAATAGTCTTTAAGTCACATACTCATTGCCAAGTATGGTTAGATTTTCAACGAAGAAGTTGCCATAACTTCTCCAACGTTTCCTCAGTTTCCGACATATGCACCGTAACTATTAAATCAGGCGCATCACTTACCTGAAATGAGAGATGACCGAGAACTAGTTCTCCTACTTGCGGATGGTGAAGCACCTTTCTTCCTTCCGGTGTATCTAGGACATCATGCCGCAACCACCATTCTCGAAACTCTTCGCTCTCTTTCGTTAGTTTATCGATCATTTCCCCCCACCATGGCTCATCGATATACCTTCCGTAACCAGCACGAAACTGGGCTAGCCGTCTTTGAGCATGCGCCTCCCAATCATCCTCCAGAAGCTTCCTCATGTACGGTGATGTAAACGCTCTCCATAGGGAATTTCGCTCTAACTCCGACATCGTATTATAATCTCCAAAAACTTTGCACGCCGCCTGATTCCAGGCTACAAAATCCCACTTAAGATTCGTCACATAGGCCGGATTTGGATCCTGATGGTTCAAAAACTTTTGTAAAGCTGGACTTACTTTGCCTGAGGTGTCCGTTTTTTCAAAAGGCATTTGCTGCCTAGCTAGCAGGAACAGATGTCGTCTTTCACTGCTGCTCAGTTTTAGTACCCTCGCCAATTCCTCTAAAAAATGTGCGGATACATTGATATCCCGCCCCTGTTCTAACCTGGTGTACCAATCTACGCTAACTCTTGCTAACTGCGCTACTTCTTCGCGTCTTAAACCTGTTGTACGCCTCCGACTTCCCGAGGGTAATCCAACCTGTTCAGGAAGAAGCCGGGCGCGTCTTGTTTTAAGAAATTCGCCTAACTCTTTGTGACGCACCTCATCAGGATTTTTCATTACAGCCTCCATGTTGATGTACATCCTAGGAGTAATAATCCTAGGATAAGTCCTTTTCTAGCTACCCTTCTATTGTCATTTTATATTATACATGCTCCTACTAAGTGGGCGAAAAAAATCAATCTTCGTAAAAGGACGGTAATAACATGCAAAGGAATTTTACTAGACGAGATATTGAATTCGATGCAGATGGTATCACTCTTCGCGGGTGGCTCTATGTACCCGAATCCAATGGTCATCAAGTTCCTGCCATCGTAATGGCACATGGCTATTCTGCTGTGAAAGAAATGTATCTTGACCGTTATGCAGAAGTATTTGCCCAAGCTGGGCTTGCAGCATTAGTTTTTGATTATCGCGGTTTTGGCGCAAGTGATGGCATGCCTCGTCAAGAAGTTAATCCTTGGCAACAAATTGAAGACTATCGTCATGCTATCACATACGCGAGCATGATGCCTGAAGTAGATAACAACAGAATTGGCGTGTGGGGATCAAGTTATAGTGGAGGACATGTTTTGGTTGTAGCTGCCACAGACCGACGTGTGAAATGTGTAGTTTCTCAAGTACCTACGATAAGTGGGTATCAAAGTGCTCTACGTCGTGTACCTGGGGAAGCAGTAGAAAAATTGTTACATTCATTTGCGGAAGACCGTGTTCGTCGTATGAAAGGCGAGGAGCCACAAATGCTTTCTGTAATCCCTCATGAAGCGGATGGAAACGCGATTTACACGATGCCAGATGCTGTAAAATGGTATTCCGAAGGTGGAGCACTCGCTCCGGGTTGGCGCAATGAAGTGACATTACGTTCTGTAGAGTTTTCAAGATCTTATGAACCTGGTATCTATGTTTCCAGAATCAGTCCAACACCGTTACTTATGATCGTTGGCGAAAACGATTATGTTACGCCTACTGATCTGGCCCTCGAAGCTTATGAAAATGCGTTACAGCCAAAAAGATTAGCATTGTTGTCAGGTGGACACTTTGATCCGTATCTCAATCATTTTGAACAATCAAGTACAGAAGCCGTCAAATGGTTTAGTCAACACTTGTTGAAGTAATCATTTACAACTTGAAGACGTGTTAAAAAATGTATTGACACAAAAATAATTAGGATCCATACTATATGCATGACCAAGGATACTAAAGTAATAAATGACAGTACCGCTATTCCCTCGCTTATACAATCCAAGCGCCAGATTGAACGCTATAACCTCGATGTAGATGCACAGGCTATACTCGTCGCGTCTAGGCTAATGGCAGCGGGAGCCAAGCTTGGACATGCTGCGGAAATTCATTTCTCCAGATTCGATTTATCAACGGGTCGTTATCGTTTACTTGCAGACCTTGAAGATAACGAAGGAGAAGAATTACCCTCGCAATTGGCGGAGCATCTAGGTGTTACACGTGCTACAGTGACAGGTCTTATCGACACGCTTGAGCGAGATGGCCTCGTATCCCGGCGACCAAGTTCACACGATGGCCGTCAGAAATCGGTCATTTTAACGGAGGAAGGAAGAAAGAAGCTCCGTGAAATGGCTCCTGAGCATTTCGCTCGACTGGAAGCAATGGTGGGCTCACTCAGTATCGAGGAGCGTAGTGTATTTCTCGACCTGCTCGGCCGGGTTACACAAGGCATCTCAGCGCTAACGGATGAATCAGGCAAACCAAATGAATAATCAGTAAAGTGTGAAACGGGCTAGTAAAGCTAGCCCATTTTCACCACCATATAGTTAGGATCCTAATTATATGGTGGTGAAAGCAACCGCTGAACTACTTAAAGGAAGGAGTGACGAAACAGCCAAGATGAGCTACCAGAATAATACGGAAGGTATTTATGACGTCAAAGCTGCTGGTTCTAGTTCCAAAAACTTTGTGCTGTGGCGTGAAGTTGTAACCGCTTATGCTGCTCCTGCCATCATGGCAGGAATCGGGGGATTGGTCACCTCCGACAGGGGTCTTCAAATAGGAGCATTGACTACGATCGGAGGATCATCGGCTCTAGTAGCCTGGATGATTGGCCTTTGGTTGCGTAGTCGAGGAGGACATAAACAATGGATCATCAGCACACCTCGCTTGATTGTAGTAGGAATGTTCGCATTGACCGGGGCCTTGTTTGGCTTATTCGCGGCATGGGTAACATCCGGTTTACTAGAAATTCTTAATCCGAGCAATCACTTGGCCTGGTTCAGTCGTGTCTGGACTGATTTCCCGCTATCTGCAACGATCGCCAGCACGACAGTAACATGGCGATGGCGTCTTACTGTCACAAAAAATTTTTCAGCTAACGGAGGAGATAGAAGATGATCGTTATAATGGGAGCAACAAGTATAATCGGCAGTGCACTTTTGAAACGTTTGATTGATCTTGGCGTACCTGCGCGAGCGCTAAGTAGAGAGCCTGAGAAATTACGGAGTCAGATCGCGGATTTAGGTCAGTCGACTATCGAGGTCGCAGCGGCTGATGCTTCCGATCCTGAATCATTGCGCCGGGCGTTTACAGGAGCTACCCAGCTCTTCCTTACAATGTCCAACAGTCCAAGACAGATCGAATTGGAGACTTCAATCATTCATATTGCCGCCGAAGCTGGAATCGAGCACATCGTAAAGATATCCAGTCCTGCCTTCGAGAAAAGCTCTCCAGTGACAGTGGCAGGTTGGCATAGCGAAATTGAGAAAGCTCTATGCGAATCTGGTCTCACTCACACGGTGTTACGCCCGTATGCGTTCATGCAAAACTTGCTGCGTTTTGCCCCAACGATCGTAACACAAGATGCTTTTTTCGGCTCCATGGGTGATTCACCATGTAACTTCATTGACTGTCGAGATATTGCGGATGTTGCCGCAGAGGTCCTGACCAACCGGGAGGTATCAGGACAAATCTATACGCTTACCGGTTCGGAGGTTTTTAGCTATCCCCAGATCGCGAATAAACTATCCGCCCTGCTTAATCGACCGATACACTACATAGACATGGACCGCCACGTACTGCTCCGAAGTCTAATGGAGCACGAGCACATGCCTGCTTGGCTCGCGAACCACGTTGTGGAGATTCAAGCCATGTCTACGGTGGTGCCGGAAAAACCTACGGACACTGTAAAGCGCTTGCTCGGTAGAGAGCCTCGCACTCTAGACGCTTTTCTGTATGAATATGTAGAAAGTTTCCGATAGTAACGGACCCCGAGAACTGGTTACTGTAACAGATAGAGGAGTCATTCGATTTCGTAAAGGAAAGCCAATCGAGGTAGCGTTGTGTAAAAACAGCTGGTGCTCAGCTCAGATAAAAATATTTGCTCCATAACGTCAACAACGGTAGACCGGAAAGACTCGCCGGTGTACCGTTGTTCTGTCATCAGTTCAAAGCTTCTTCTCTCTTTTTGAACCTGTTCGATTTTTAGATTAGAAATCTTTGCCGCCTTATATTCATAATCGCTATCGTATAAAAGTGAAGCATTTGCGAGAATTTCATTCCCACCCTTTGCGTTCAAGTAAACGTTGAATATGCGCTAAATGGTGTTTGCCATGCCAAGCATAAATACCGATATTTCTCTCAACTGTTATAACACCTGAATCTGGATGTATAAATTCTTTTTTCAAATCCGATTCTGTTAAATTTGATAAAAGTGCTGCCCATTTAGTATGTAAAGCTTCAATTAGTTTCAGGGATATTGCTACTGGCAATTTTGAATCGGACAGTTCTGCCCATAGCCCTTCATCGTATGGTTTGATTGTTGGTCGATTTTCTGTCAAAGCTAGCTTAAATCGGATATAAGCATTCATATGACTGTCTGCAACGTGATGAACGACTTGCCGAATCGTCCACCCACCATCTCTATAAGGCGTATCTAATTGTACATCATCTAAACCTTCTACTGTGTTATGAAGCTCTGCTGGTAAAACACGAATTTCTTCAATCCACTTATTAACTTGTGCAAAGCTAATTTCTTCCTCACACTGAAATTGTCCTATCGGAAACTTTACATTCATTCTATTCCCCCCCCTTTTTCTTCAAATATATGATTAGATCTTATCATAAGTGGCTAATTGACTTTATATCATCTCTAATCATTCAATCGCGAAATCATGTAGCTTCAAGTTTTTCAATTCTTTCTTTGAACGATACTGTCACATCTCATCTATTCCTTGCGAACCATCAATATTACATCTTCCACATGTGACGAGTAGACAGTGACAACACAATCATGTACTTGTCCGAAGGAATAGAGTTTGCTCTGATTTGTTCTCAACCTTCAGTTCCACCTGAGAAAACATCTGTTTCAATTCAAACGGGAGGTATCTTCGCTCCTTAACCTCAACCTGCTTTTTTTCCTTCAGGCAAATCCCATTCATCCGTATAATGTTTAATGTTCTGATGATATATCGACTCCTGTGACCTTGTATCCACGCTTTGCTAGTTCGATGGAATGTCTTCCTGTGCCACACCCTACATCAAGGATGGTACTTCCTTCCGAAATGGTGTTCTTGGTAAAACCATTATTCATGTAGTGAGGTGCATGTGCATCAAAAAAAGATTCCCAATTATTTTTATTTAACTTGTTGGTTATACTTCCGTGTTATGTGAACCCCGGAAGCTCATCGATATCTCAACGTATAAATGTAACTTCCGTTAAAGATTATCGACATATATTTTTCAGAACATCATTGACCGGTGGTCGGTCGGTGAGTTATAATTTGAAAAAAATTGGAAAGAGATGTGATGATCGATGGTCAGGACACGTGACGAAGGGTTTAACGAAATTATACAAACGGCCGAATGTCTGTTTTTGGAAAAAGGCTTCGAAAAAACAACGGTTCAGGATATTGTGCAACGAATGGGCATTGCAAAAGGAACGTTTTATCATTATTTCAAATCGAAAGATGAGTTAGTTGATCACCTGCTTGAGCGTTACTCTGATCGCCTTATTCATGTAATGGAAATGACTGCGCGTAACAGTCAAATAGATGCGATTCATAAATTTGAACAGATGGCCAAATCTTTTATTTATTTTGAAGGTTGGAATAGCGACCTCATGAGTTACATCCATCAAAATGAAAGTTTAGTGCTGAATCATTTGTTTGAAATTCGATGTAATAACGAAATTAAGCCACTTGTACAATCTGTTATCGAAGAAGGTGTTGAGGCTGGTTTGTTCAATGTGGAATTTCCAAAGCAAACTGCTTTTATGATCGTAGCGGTATTTGACTGCATTTTTGACGACGACTGTATACGATCGGGTATTATTGAACCAGAGGTTCTTGCTGCGATGGAAGATTTTTCAAATCGATTGCTAGGGGCGAAACAAAAATTTAAATTTTCTAAGGATGAATGACAGTGGTTACAGGCAACCGAGATTGCAGGACAACAATGGTTGCAAAATAACAATATTATAGAGAGGGAGATGGCGGCGAGTGAACAATTTGAGTAGGGGTAGAACAATACTAACATTTATTGGAATTATTTTAGGATATTTTATCGCACTGCTGGATACAACGATTGTGAATATTGCATTGCCGAAAACGGCTGAATATTTTAATCGTGATGTGAGAGATATTAGTTGGATCATAAATGGATACAATATAGCATTTGCGGTATTGATGTTAACAGCTTCGCGCATAGCGGATCAATTTGGTCGCAAAAAACTTTTTCTCATCGGACTAATTTTGTTTACGTTAACTTCTTTTTTGTGCGGAATTGCATCAACACTTGATTTACTCATTTTGTTTCGTGTGTTGCAAGGCTTAAGTGCGGCCATTATTGTACCCGTCACCATTCCGCTTGCCATTCAACTTTTTCCGAAAGAAAAACATGGCGCTGTTCTAGGGATCTGGGGAGCAATAGCAGGCGTGGCTAGTGCAAGTGGGCCAGCACTAGGAGGAATTTTGACCGAGTACTTCAATTGGCAGTCTGTATATTTCGTAAATCTTCCGATTGCTATCATTTCGTTTATCGTTTCTTACATATTAATAAAAGAGTCTTACGACAAAACCGCTAGCAAAAACATAGATATTGCAGGAATGTTAACGATTTCAGCCGCCATTTTTTGCTTCACATTAGGATTAATAGAGACATCGGATTATGGTTGGAGTTCCTTCTACGTCTTATCGTTATTCGCAGGATCATTATTGTCACTTACATTGTTTATAGTTGTTGAAAGAAGATCAAAAGATCCGATGCTCCCCTTGTCATTGATGCGCATTTCAACCTTTAATGCTTCTTCTATTTCACTATTATTTACTTCGATTGGAACGTCTGCTGGAAGTTTTTTAATCGCCTTTTACTTAACGAGTTTACGTAATATGTCTGTGCTTGAAGCGGGAATGACGATCATTGCAAGCTCTTTGACTGCAACGGTATTTTCGGTAGTTTCCGGGCCGGTGTCTGAAAAAATAGGTGGCCGCTTCTTGGCAAGTTTCGGTTTGACCATTATCACTGTAGCGGTTTATTTATTTGGCAGCCTAGATGCGGATTCGTCTCGCTTTGACGCGTTGTGGCGACTTTCTCTGTTAGGTGCAGGGCTTGGTATATCGGTTGTGCCGCTTTTTGGTTCAGCTGTTAACAACATTCCTGCCGACAAGCTTGGGATCGTTTCAGGAGTTACCAATGTGGCACGTACACTCGGGATGGTAGTAGGTGTCGCTTTATTAGCTACGATGCTGAGCAGTAATATGAAGAACGAACTTTCAACTGCTCGTGACAAAGCTATACAAACGATTCAAGCTTCCGAACTTGATGCGTCTATGAAAGACGGAATGATTACAAGTATTCAATCAATGAACATTGAATCGCTACAAGAAGGAAACGCCCAGCAAAAGATGACATTAGAGAAAGTTTTGGAACAGGTGGATCAACGTGAAAAGGAAGCATTTCTTCAAGCACCAAGTCAAAAGCAGGAAACGATTAAAGTAGCTTTTGATCATAATCGAGAACAGATTAAACAGTTGTGGCCAAGTATCAATGCTGAAATACGATCGGATATGGCAAAGGGATTTAGCTCAACTTTTCATTTGGTTAGTTTCTTACTTATTCCAAGCATATTCATCGCTTTCTTCTCGGATAAACGAAGACAAAAGGTCAATGGTGAAACCAAGAGAACGGCTGTCAGTTCACATTAAATTAAACATGAAACGACGCCAGGGCTGAAAGTCGTTAAAAGTTTATTCAAAGCTCGCGTTTACCGACGCGCAAAATGAATATGAGGAGAGTAAACAGATGGACGATTGGAATCGATCGAGGCGAGCCAAGAACGGCAAATTCCAGAACGAAATCCCCGTGATCGTGAAATTTAGTGCAGGAGACATTGTATCCATGCTTCGTGAATTTCTATCCGCTAAGACTCAGAGAAGGCCGAAGCAGCCGCTTCCTATCGTCCCCCTTCAGCGTGGCACGCTAAGCGACGGAAAAGACAAGATCTTTTGGTTCGGACATTCGGCGTCCTTGCTGCAGATTGGAGGCAAAACGATCCTGCTTGATCCGATGCTTGGCAAGAACCCGACGCCGTTTCCTTTCTCCCGCAATCGCAGATTCAGCGTCAAGCTGCCAATTACAATTGAGGAACTTCCTCCGATCGATATCGTTGTTCTGTCTCACGATCACTACGATCATCTGGATTCTTCCTCTATCCGCAAGCTTATTCCGAAAACTGGCACTTTCCTCGTTCCGCTCGGAGTCGGCAAGCGAATCCGGAAAAGAGGAGCGTCGCCCGATACCGTCATCGAGCTGGACTGGGGAGAAGAACGGAGCGTTCAGGGCATTCGCTTCACTTGCACTCCGGCGAGACATTTCTCGGGAAGAGGGCTGTTCGATCAGGATTCCACCCTATGGTGCTCGTGGGTAATCAAGACAGAGAAGAGAAGTCTCTTCTACAGTGGGGACGGGGGTTACGGTCCTCACTTTAAGCGAATAGGTCGTCAGCACGGACCGTTCGAACTGGCCTTTATGGAATGCGGGCAATATATGGAATGCGGGCAATATGACAAACGGTGGAGCGGCGTGCATATGCTTCCGGAGGAGACGGTACAAGCTCATCGTGACGTCCAGGGAGGAGTTCTGCTGCCCGTACACTGGGGGGGTTCGCTTTGGCGCTGCATGATTGGAACGACCCTGTAAGAAGGTTATCGGCCGCAGCCGAAGAGCAGAGCATCCCATACCATATACCTAGAATCGGCGAAGCGGTCTATCTGGAACAGATTCCGCAATCTCCACAGCGGGAAGTCTGGTGGCAGGATCTGGGGAGAAGAACAGAATAAGGATTCCATAAGCGGGCGATGCTGACTAAAAAACGATTTTGTTGAGCTCCATAGCTTGAGAGGTTTAGAGGTCAGCTCACCACAAAAAACACTTATAATTCATACAAGTTATATAGCATCATTATCTCTTATGCAGATGTTATTGAGTAGGGTAGAAGTATTACGAGGAAGTCGACATCACCTTTAGATACACGAAATCAGAACAACAAAAAGTCCAAGTAGCATGTTTCCTTGGACTTTTGAAGACTTAATTTAAGTTCAGCGAACTTGCCACATCTCAATTACGAACCATCAATATTACCGTTTCCACATGTGTTGAGTGTGTATACTTGAACTCCAATCTGCAGATTTAGCATTGCAAGATCAACGCTCAATTCAATTTTCTGCTATTTGTGACACGGTTCAGCGTAGTGTCGGTAACGGCAAGTTTTTTAATTGCATTTTTCCATCGCTCTTAAAATGCGTTCCGGGTGTACAGATAACGGACTTCGTAAGCCTATTTTGCTTATCAGACCTTCAGAAACAAAATTGCTTAATTGTTCCGTCACTGTCTCACGAATGCTCCCCGTCATACTAGCTAATTCTTGATGAGTGAGCTTGACCTCCAACTGAACCCACTCCTGGTCTGAATCTTCCTTTTGCCCAAACTTTTGGGATAATTTATAGAGCATGTAGAGGAGCCTTTTTCGTACGCTTCCATAGGCTATTAGTTCGAGCATTTCCTCCACTTCTTTTAAACGTGAAGAAACGATCTCAATCAACCTAAGCCCTATCTCTGGGTGTGACTTTACAATTGTTTCAAACTTGTCCTTGTCCAGTGTACAAATGATTGAGTCATCTATTGTTTCCGCATACAAACTTTCTGAACCCGTCGTAAAAGATCCAACTTCACCGAAAATGTGTCCATCCCCTATTATGTCAACGGTTAATTCTTTCCCCGATTTTAATATCCTGTATAATCGAACCTTTCCGGATTTTACTAGAAACAAACACTTTTGTGGCATATGGGGAGAAGCTATTATTGTTTTTCTTTTAACGGCATTCGCTGGGGTAACATGATCAAGATTTTGTAATTGTTCCAGACCCAACTCGTCAAATAATTGAATTCGGGATAAATATTTTATTTTATCCAGGTAAGCCCCCTCCTAGCATCGACTTTGTAGTCTACCCTACATTCGAAATGACAATCCCACTTTATACTGTACTACAGAAGGGGATGACCCTGCAGAATATCATAAGGGAGAGGTGTTTGTTTGAATATGGTTACCTTAATCATTCAAATGATTTTAGTTATTATGTTTACATTCTCTGCTGCCATCAAATTTCTCCGAACAAAAACAATGGTTCAGCACTGGAATGAATATCGTTACCCGTTCTGGTTTATGTATGTAGTCGCAACCCTGGAGACGATTGGAGTGATAGGAATACTGGCAGGATTCTGGTACTCCGAACTTTTAAAATACGCTGCTGCATTAATCTCGGTTCTTATGCTTGGTGCCATTCACGCACATCTATTCAGGGCCAAGCATAACCCCTATATGGCAATCAATGCATTTCTAATGTTGGGCTTGTCCATCTTACTTATTATGATGTAACAGCAAACTTACCGTTACTTATTTTGGAAGTAAATTGAATAAGGAAAATTGCTGGGGTCAACCGGCTGACATCATACCGTGGTGGCGAGCAAAAGAAACATACGTAAAGTAGCCCTTTGCGTATGTTTGATTGTTGTGCTAACGGAGACGTTAGTTTAAATATCACTATCGTTTTAATCTGCTGATATAACTACTATCAAGTGCTATTTCTTTTCTGATCGTGTATACCATCACTTGTGATACGGTTCTCCGCAATGTATTTAAGCACAATGTACAATTTGACCATAACCTTTACATCTGTATATAAAGATAAAGCCACTCCGAACAATGGAGTGGCTTCTTTGAACAGACTTCTCTTTATTAAACTCTCGTGTCCCGTAATGCCTTGTGATACGGTTTCCCCACGCTATCTGTAACGATAAGTTTTCATGTAAGTTACTTACAATTCAAAATAGGCAGGAGAAATCAAATCAATCCGATATTAATTTTGAATAGATATTGAGATCGTTAAACTTTCCGTCTACTCTTTCATATTGTCTTAGTGTTCCTTCAAACGTAAAGTTTAGCTTTTGTAAAAGCTTTATTGAATTCACGTTTTCGGGTTCAACTTTTGCCTCGATTCGATTCATCTTTAAAGATGAGAATGCGTAATCTAACAAAGAATAGATAGCTTCTGAAGCATATCCTTTTCCCCAAAATGATTTAGCAATATCATATCCAATTTCTGCTTTTTCATTTTCAAAATCCAAGGAATTATAACCACAGGAACCTATGATTTCATTGGTTTCTATTCTAATTATGGAGAAACGGATAGCCTTTCTTTCTTGAGAAAGGTCATCAAGAAGAGCGATCATTTCTTTTGCTTGATTTTCATTAGTAAAACAACTAACATTCATAAATTTAGTAACATCTGGATCAGACCAAATTTTAAACAAGCTAGACGAATCCGATACCTTCATTTTTCTCAAATGTAAACGTTCTGTGTGTAACTCTGTAATCAATACTTTTACCTCCATTATATTTTAATAGTTAGGTTGAAAATATTGACATCTGTGCATAGTTCAGTCCCTTCATATTTGAAATAGTTTCATTATATAAGAAGTTATAAGCTTTATCTACGCTTAATCCCCCAAAAGCCTATTTATCAATGCCGCTTCAACCTTTATCATCATTTTCTTCTTTGCCACTATTTGTGGTACGGTTCACTACAATTAATCTCAAAATATTTTTGTTACGCAATTTTCGACTTATCCAACAATCTGGTCCTTTTACTGAACAAGAAAAAATCCTGCATTTTCAAAACAGGATTTTTGATCAACCTTCGTTAAAAATTATCGAACTTAATTTTTAATCCGCATTGATTCCTTTTAATCTAGTAGACCTATCCTTCGAAGGTACATCTTGAGTTTATAATCTACTCCCATTCCACTTCCTCAGCCTCCTTTTATACCCTTCTCAATCTCAAATATTCTTTCTCTTTTAACCATAAAAAACACCCCTTTAGATAATCAGATCTAAAGGGGTGAAACAGTACAGCTTTATTTCGAAATAGATATAGTTTTTGTTACAACTGTTTGTTGAAATGCCTGATCATGCTCAACAATAACCATTGTGGGATTAAATTGTTGAATAAGCTCTTCAATCTGCATACGCGAATAAATATCAACAAAATTTAATGGTTCATCCCATATATATAAATGAGCTTTTTCACATAAACTTTTAGCGATAAGCAGCTTTTTCTTTTGTCCACCAGAATAATGAGATATATCTTTCTCAAATTGAATTCGGTCAAAATCCATCTTACGTAGAATGGATTTAAATAACGTCTCATCAATCTCGTGCTCTTCAATAAAGTCCGATAACGACCCCTTCAAATGAGAAGTATCTTGTTGGACATAGGAAATGATGAGTCCTGAACCTACATTAACTGAGCCTGTATGCTGTATTAGATGTCCTAGAATTAGTTTTAGGATACTACTTTTCCCGCTTCCATTCTTTCCATCAAGTACAATTCGGTCCCCTTGTTCAACTATGAAGCTAATTGGTTCATTTACTATTTGGTCATCATACTTAACAGACACATCAGCCAAAACAACCAATTCATTTGACTGAAATTTCAATTGTTCTAATTTTAACGACTCCGTTTTCTCCACATTTTTTAGTAATTTTGACTTTTCTTCAATAGCTTTTTGTTGCCTTGATTCAAGGTTCTTCGCTCTCTTCATCATCTTGGCCGCTTTATGTCCTACAAAACCCTTATCTAACTTAGATCCCGAATTCCTTGTTCCATTTTTGGAAGCTTCCACTTGATGAGACCAACCTGCTGAACGTTGTGAAGACTGTTTTAATCTTCCTATGTCTTTTTGTAGACGCTCATTTGTAGCCTCTTCGTGTTCTTGCTGTCTATCAAAATTTACCTTCCAAGAAGAATAGTTACCACTTTGAACTTCAATATTTGCTCTATTTATAGATAAGATATGGTCAACGCATCCATCTAAAAAGATTCTGTCATGTGAAATCAAAACAAACCCTTTTTTCTTCCTTAGATAATCAGAGACCGTCTTTCGTGCATCAGTGTCTAGATGATTGGTTGGCTCATCAATTAATAGAAATTGACCCTCATTCAAAAACAGTGCAGCAAGCAACACCTTTGTTTGTTCTCCATTTGATAATGTTTTAAATGGTCGATACATGGCCTCGGCATCAACATTTAAATAGGATATTTCACGCAGAAATTCCCAATCTTCTGCTTGGGGACAAATTTCTTCAAGGATTTCATGAGTGAACTTGTTCTTATCCGAAACTGGGTAAGGGAAATAATTAAATTCTACCGAAGAAGTGATTTTCCCACTATACTCATAATTACCTAATAATAAATTAAAGAATGTCGTTTTACCTCGTCCGTTCCTACCAATAAACCCCAGCTTCCAATCCGTATCTATTTGAAAATTTACATCTTCAAAAATATTATCAAAGCTACCTGGGTATGAAAAAGTTAAGTCTTGAACTTTTATCATTGACATAATAATTCCTCCTTTATATATCAACACTTTTCACATAAAGTCGGAATATCCATCAATTTTTAAATTCCTCTATATAAGTTTGATGGATATTAACGACTTATATAGAGCATTACATGTGTAACGATAGTGTCTGAATTACTCATTTTTCTCCCTCCTTTATTTGTTAGGTTACAGTTACGGATTAATAAATATCAACTTACCTATAAGAGAATAAAAAAATCCTCCCAATTTGTAATCGGAAGGATTAGTATTTCACACTTAATAAGTTCTTATTAATCATTGGAATCATGACAAATAAAGTATGAACTGATTTATAAAGATGGATAGACTAACCCTATATTTTGTAGTTTGAAGTTATTAATTTCAAAGTAAAATATAGATTAGTTAATCATTATTCATCCATCAGTCCTCTCATCATTCTATTTTTAGAGTAACATCCTTTTTTATGGAATGCAATATCACAATCCATTTAAAGTTAACACAACAACTTATTTTATTCGTACTTTTTCAGAACAATGACCGCATTGTGCCCACCGAAACCAAAAGAATTGGATAGCCCTATCTTAAGATCTGCTTTACGTGCAACATTCGGCACATAGTCTAAATCACATAATGGGTCACGTTGTTCTTGATTAACGGTTGGAGGAATAATACCTTCTTGAAGAACTTTGGCTAATGCAATGGCTTCCGCTCCCCCTGACGCTCCTAACATATGCCCTGTCACAGACTTATTAGCTGTTATTGGAATCTGGTATGCTTGTGTTCCAAACAGTTTTTTTATAGCCATTGTCTCAGATATATCCCCTACTGCTGTACTCGTTGCATGAGCGCTAATAATATTGATTTGCTCCGTAGAAATATTGGCATCCTTTAAAGCCATTTTCATAGCAAGATAGGCTCCCTTTCCTTCTGGATGTGTAGCTACCATGTGATGGGCATCTGAACTCGCACCGTATCCTATAACCTCCGCATAAATATGTGCATTTCTGCGTTTTGCGTGGGATAGTGATTCAAGAATTAAAATACCTGCTCCTTCTGACATAACGAATCCATCTCGATTGGCATCAAATGGACGACTTGCTTTTGTAGGGTCATCGTTCCTTGTAGATAAAGCGGTCGCATTACCAAAGCTAGCTAAAGACAAGTCGGTTACAGCTGCTTCCGTCCCACCTGCAAAAATGATATCAGCCCCTCCATGACGAATCACTTTTAACGCCTCACCAATGGCTGTATTTCCAATAGCGCAAGCAGAAACAGGTGACATCGTAGGCCCCATTGCACCCCATTTAATACTGATTTGTGCTGAAGCCGCATTTGAAATCATTGCGGGTACGAGAGCTGGACTAACCCTGCCCGGTCCCTTCTCTCGAAAAATATCAACGTTTTGAATTAAAGTCTCTATTCCGCCTATACCTGAGCCAACATAGACTCCAAAACGTTCCGGGTCGATATCATGAATATTTAGATTAGCATCTGCCCATGCTTGTTCAGCAGCAACTAAAGCGAATTGACAAAATCTATCTAAACGCTTGGCATCCTTACGTCCTAGAAGTTCGTCAGCATTAAAATCTTTCACAATTCCTGCAATTTTGGTCTTATGATTACTTACATCAAATGTATCAATGGAAGAAATACCCGACTTACCTTCAACTAGATTTCTCCAAAACTTTTCCACATCATTTCCTAGCGGTGAGACTACTCCCATTCCCGTGATTACCACTTTTTCCAACTCTGGTTCCTCCTAACACAGTAGATTCTTTCTATATTTTCACACGCTAATTATCCTATTACAAGTTGTTGGTTATCCTAGTATAATTGCTACTATGATGATTCTTACCATGATAGGAGATTAGAACTTTGAATAAGCAAACCAGATATGAAGCACTATCTGCATTTTTAAAGTCAAAACGTGCGAACATTAACCCTCAATCTGTTGGATTGCCAATGGGGAGTAGGAGAAGAACTCCAGGCTTGCGAAGAGAGGAAGTAGCACAAATCGCAGGAGTCAGTACCACTTGGTATACTTGGTTAGAACAAGGACGAGACATTAAAGTTTCTTCGTCCGTGTTAGAATCCATTGCAACAGCCCTACAGTTAAATAATGATGAAAGGAAGTACCTATTTGACTTAGCGATAGAAGTAAATCCAAACGTCTCCAAACAGGTAGTTCAACAAATAAAAATCCCTCCTTCTTTAGAGAAAATACTATCCGAACTGAAACATTGTCCTACCTATATTACAGATCGACATTTTCAAATTGTCGGTTGGAACCGTGCAGCAGCCCATGTTTTTTTGGATTTTGAACAAATTCCTTGGGAGCAACGTAACTTGATTCGCTTAGTATTTACAAGAAAAGAGTTAAGGTCACTAGCTGTTAATTGGGAGCATTTTGTAAAAGGGTTTCTTGCTATTTTTCGTGCTTACTACGGTCAATATGTGGGTGATGAATGGTACAACCAATTCCTTGAAGAAATGACCAATCTTCACCCAGAGTTTCAATCTCTCTGGCAAGAAAGTCAAGTAAGTATTGCCCCAGAGGTTCAGATCGAATTTAGACATGCTAAAGCAGGAAAAATGCTTTTTAACCTAACATCCCTACAGGTACAAGGTGATATGGATTTACGGTGCAGTGTGTATACCCCGGTAGAGGAATCCTCTACTGAACTGAAACTAAAACGATTGATGAAAAAAAGCGAAGACTAGATTAACAATTGCTAATTTTTTTATCAAGTACAATTAAAGGGATTATAATCAATCCTTGAAATGATCTGCCTGGTAGTTAAATAAAAAACACACGTTAGGAGTTTTTTCATTGTACTCCTGTCACGTGTGTTTCTTAAACAATTTTATTTTCACTCTACAAAATCATTGTTACCCTACATCTATCCTACTCAACTGTAACTGATTTGGCCAAATTGCGCGGCTTATCAACGTCACAACCACGGTGCAGCGCTGCATAATACGAAATCAACTGCAATGGAATAACCGATACAAGCGGCGTCAGCATCTCATGAACAGCCGGAAGCACGAAACGGTCGCCTTCCTCCTCTATACCTGCCATACTAATCAAGCACGGATTCGCACCGCGTGCCACTACTTCCTTCACATTGCCGCGAATATTCAAGCTCACACTTTTCTGAGTCGCAAGCGCCACAACCGGCGTATCCGTCTCAATCAACGCGATCGGGCCGTGCTTCAGCTCGCCACCTGCGAACCCTTCCGCCTGAATGTAAGAGATCTCTTTCAGCTTCAGCGCGCCTTCTAGGCATACATAATAGTCTACGCCTCGACCAAGGAAGAATGCATTACGATGCGTGCCTAGGAACTCATCTGCGATCTTCTTCATCTCATCCTTGCTATCACACAACGTCTCAATCGCACTCGCTACGATGCCCATTTCCTGCATCAGATCAAAGCCAATATCAAGCCCTTTTGCTTTGGCTGTATCCGCTGCGAGAATCGCCAGCACCGCAATCTGTGCGATGTATGCTTTCGTTGATGCAACCGCGATCTCTGGGCCTGCATACAGCGCCAGCGTGTAATCCGCTTCACGCGACAGGGTAGAGCCTGGAACATTCGTCAGTGTCAGAGCTTTATGTCCCATCTCTTTCACTTTTACAAGCACAGCGCGGCTGTCAGCAGTCTCACCGCTCTGCGAGATAAAGATAAACAGCGGCTTTGCACTGAGAAGCGGCATATTGTAGCCGAACTCGCTCGCAATGTGTACTTCTACCGGAATCCCAGCCATTTTCTCGATGAACTGCTTCCCTACAAGCCCTGCATGATAACTTGTTCCACAGGCTACAATATAAATACGATCTGTTTCTTTCATCGCACGACGAATATCGTCAGCAAGCTTCAGGTCGCCATTTTCTTGTTGATACTTCTGAATGATATTACGAATGACGAACGGCTGCTCGTCGATTTCTTTAAGCATATAGTGTGGGTATGTACCCTTTTCGATGTCGCTTGCATCGATTTCAGCCGTAAATGGCTTGCGGGTAATCACATTCCCTTCCAGGTCTTTAATCGTTACACTGTCTTTTGTGAGAATGACCATTTCTTGATCCATCAGTTCAAGGAATTGGTCTGTGACTTGTAGCATTGCCATCGCGTCACTTGCGACTACGTTACAATCTGAGCCAAGCCCAACTAGAAGTGGACTTTTGTTTTTCGCTACATAGATGACATGCGGGTTCTCCTGATCAATCAATGCCAGCGCATACGAACCTTTCAGCTCTTGCAGTGTTTTGCGGAAAGCCTCTTCTACAGGTAGACCTGTCTCTACGAACTTCTCGATAAGCTGTACAATTACTTCTGTATCTGTATCACTTACGAAAGAAAGGCCCGATAACAAACTGCGTTTTACTTGTTCATAGTTTTCAATCACACCATTATGCACAAGAGTAAAACGTGCTGAACGGCTCTGGTGTGGGTGTGCATTCACACGGTTTGGAATACCATGTGTCGCCCAGCGTGTATGACCGATCCCCACTGTTGCTTTTGCCTGTTCATCTACGATCTCACGAAGTGCTGCGATGCGTCCTTTTTCTTTAAATACTTGCACACCCTCATCGTTGACAACCGCGATCCCGGCTGAATCATAGCCACGATATTCGAGCTTTTCTAAGCCTCGTAGCAAAATTTCTTTCGTATCTTGACTGCCAACATATCCTACGATTCCACACATAATCCGTATATTCCCCTCTCGATTTTACAAAGAAGACGTAGCTGCTTCCATCAGAAACAAGACAGAGCAAACCCCCGCCTCCCATCGTCCCATATTCAACTATCGTATAGACTGTACCTCATTTGGTTTTGACACCAAAATGAGTCGACCGTACTGTCCGTTTGTCCGTTCAGTTTCCTGAGCGTTTTGTCAGACAGCCCTGCGGCGTCGGTCGTTCACCGGGAGGCATCCGCCGAGTCATTCGATAAACCTCCACCTCGTCAACCGCTTCTCTTTTCCCCGTCCATGAAGCGGTCCTGGCGCTTTCCGATTCATTCATTATCCTATGCAGCGAAGCTTGTTTATGGTTTCCTTCTCCTTCCACCCCCTTCTTCAATATTGATACATTACCACAAACATTCTAAGTCAACAATAGAAAAAATAAGGATGCGCAAGAAGTCCTTGCACACCCTTATTTCATCAGTATTTATGAGAGTTCTTTTTCCACTACACTCACGATATGATCAACGTACTGTTTAAGCTCCACTTCATCAGGACCTTCCGCCATCACGCGAACGATCGGTTCGGTTCCAGACGGACGAACGAGCACACGTCCGTTCGTTCCGAGCTTCTCTTCAATCGATTGTACAGCTGTTTGAATCTCGATATTACCTGTGAGTTTGGATTTATCCGCTACCCGCACATTGATCAGAATCTGTGGGAACTGACGCATCGTTTCTGCCGCAATTTCAGACAGCGGCTTTTTCAATTCTGCCACAACATCAAGCAGTTGTAGCCCACTCAGCAGACCATCGCCTGTCGTATTGTAATCGAGGAAAATAATATGACCGGACTGTTCCCCACCAAGGTTATAGCCGCCACGGCGCATCTCTTCCATCACATAGCGATCGCCAACAGCAGTCTGACGCGTTTCAATGCCTGCTGCTTCAAGTGCTTTGTAGAATCCGATATTGCTCATTACAGTGGAGACTACCGTATCGTTTTTCAATTTGCCACGGCGCTTCCAGGCCATCCCGCAGATTGCCATAATGAAATCACCATCTACGAGTTGACCTTTCTCATCTACCGCAATCAGACGGTCCGCATCCCCGTCAAACGCCAGGCCAAGAATAGCCCCCTGTTCCACAACTGTTTGTTGCAGGACTTCCGGGTGAGTCGATCCACAATTTTCATTAATGTTCAATCCGTCCGGGTTGCAAGCAATCGTTACGACATCCGCTTCCATATCAGCAAACAATTGGGCAGCCAGTGCAGATGCTGCACCATTCGCGCAGTCTACCACGATTTTCAGACCATCAAAGCGATGAGTGACGGTACTTTTAAGGAACTGCAAGTATTTCTGGGCTCCTTCTTTATAATTGAGAACCGTGCCGATGTCACCGCCAATCGGACGTGGCAGCTCGTCGATCTCAGCGTCAAGCAGACGTTCGATCTCAGCTTCCTTCTCATCAAGCAACTTGAACCCATCGCCACCGAAAAACTTAATGCCGTTATCCTGCACCGGGTTGTGTGATGCAGAAATCATAATGCCTGCATCAGCTTCCAATGTACGCGTTAAATAAGCGACACCAGGTGTAGAGATTACGCCTAAACGCATAACTTCTGCGCCAATCGATTGCAGGCCTGCGATCAACGCACGCTCCAGCATCGGGCCGGAGATACGTGTATCCCGTCCTACAACTACTTTTGGACGCTCGTTCTTGCTATTCTGTGTGACAACATATCCACCGAAGCGACCTAATTTAAATGCCAGTTCCGGGGTCAATTGTTGATTGGCGATCCCGCGTACACCATCTGTTCCGAAATACTTACCCATACTTTTACCTCTCCTCTCACGACTTCGCAGCCCGGTCATGAATGACGACCGTTGCCTGCAGATCAGTCGTATCACTTGCTAGTGACACGCCAGACGGAAGATTAACCTGTACCGGAGCGGTATATTCGCCCGGTGGTTTATTGCTCATATCGACAGAAGCAGACAACTTGGATTGATCTACTTGCGCAATGGCTTCTTTTGTCCCGACCACGTTACAGTTGATGCGACCTGATTCTGGCTTCACAATCTCAGATGTTTGGCCATCTGCCACACCTTTTATAAATACCGGAATTTCTAGTGACTTACTTACGCGTTGTTCAGAAGCCGGTGTTGTTGCTGATGGCTCCTCCTGCTTCATACTTTCTTTCCCTGCTGTAATTGTCACCGCTACGGTCACACTCGGGCTATCAACACGCGTGACGCCTTTTAGAAGGGGAAGCGGTACTTGAATCGTTTTGGATTCCGTTAGTCCATCCACATTCACAGCCGGAACTGGATAGGCAGACAGAGCATTCAGCATTTCTTGCGTACCGTAGACCGTTATTTCACTCGGACGCACATCAAGCCCTGTTACCCCATAGCCATCTGCTGGTTTTCCTGTAAAGCTCACCTTAAGCGGTACTTTCTTGGATGGCTGTATGGTAAGGGGAACTTGTACATCTACCGACGATGGCGAAGTTTTCGCTGACTCGATTGGCTGTCCACGCCGATCAAGAACACGGACCGGCACGGAAGAGTTCACGGTTTCCGTTGCATCCTCTATATTCACTACAGCTTGTACAAGTCCAATGTTTTTCACTTGGCTTTCCGGCACAGATACCGTTACAGTACGTGGATTCACAATTACGTTTCCTACTTTAGCCACGTCAGGTGATTGTCCCACAACCACTACACGTACATCTTTTTGAACTTTTTGGATTCGCTCAATCGTAACGTTGACGACGCTCGGCGTTACCACAACGTCAAGGCCAGGCGGAAGTCCTTCATACTGAACCGGAACGTCATAACGACCACTCTCATACTTACTCAGATCAACATAGAAGTCAAATTTGTTCTTAGAAAGCAAGGAAGCTAAGGCTAGAATATCACGATTTCCCTTTAGCTCTACCTGGACCGTATCTGGAATGTGAACAATGAATTTACGATCATCGTAACGCGCCCCAAGCTTGACGGATGTGACTTGCGAGGTGACCTGAGGCTGCCCCACTACAGCTCCAGTCGATGATGTGGAACTGTTTGTCACGATCATCCAGAGTAGAATGGCCATCACAAGCGACATGACTTTGACAAATGAGTTGTTACTCAACCATCTATCCATTGCTTTTCACCTTCCGCTGCCAGAGGGACGATGACGGCCTCGCCGGTTTGACCAGGCGCTCAACCAGATATTCAGTCAGCGTCTCTGGCGTGTAATCACGTGTCAATTCGCCATTGCAAGCAATCGACACCTGGCCGGTCTCTTCGGATACGACAAGCGCTAGTCCATCTGAGACCTCACTAAGTCCAATGGCGGCACGATGTCTTGTTCCAAGCTCTTTGGAGATGGTCGGATTCTCTGACAGAGGCAAATAACAGCCAGCTGCCATAACCATATCCTTACGCATGATAACCGCTCCATCATGAAGCGGCGTGTTTGGAATGAAAATGTTAATGAGAAGCTCGGAACTGCTCTGTGCAGTAAGGCTAATGCCTGTTTCAATATAATCTGACAGTCCCGTCTCACGTTCAATAACAATAAGGGCTCCAATCCGGCGTTTCGCCATATAGAACACCGACTTAACGATTCCTTCAATCGTATCAATGGCTGCTTTGTCTTCGAGATTGGAACTACGAGTAAAAATAGACCCGCGGCCAATCTGTTCAAGTGCCCGGCGCAACTCCGGCTGAAAGATGACCAGGATGGAAAACATTCCATACGTAAGAGCCTGATTCATCAGCCAGTTTAGCGTTCGCAGATGTAAAAAGGAACTAGCCACCAAGAGAATAATAACAACCAGTATTCCCTTGAACAATTGCAGGGCCCGTGTACCCCGAAGGAGCAGAACAAGCTTATATATAATATAAGAAACGATCAGAACATCAATTGCATTCGTGATGTAGCCAAGAATATTCCCGGTAAACCCTTCCACTTGCGTACTCCTCCTTTATTAGGATGGGAGGTGGACTGCCTTTGTGACAATCCTCATTACCCAGTATAGCTGTTTTTGTATATACACGCAAAAAAGACACGACATCGCCGCGCCTTCTTCCTCTTTATATTTTAGCGGGTTACAAGGGAATTGAAAACCTTTTTTATACTATACCATACCCATTCTAGTACTTGATGGATCTCCTCTACCTCGCCTGAGATATGAGAAGTGGAAGCCATATACACTTGCCCATCAATCGCCACTACATTGCCCTTTACTTCGCCATCTACGCGAATGTTTCCATTTCGGACAACGATATCTCCCTCTACCGTTTTGCCTGCAGGTACAATAACCGTGTGCTTGGATTCATCCACCTGAAGATTCTGGGCCTGTGCGGCCGACATCTCAAAGCGTCCGACTCCCTGTGTCCACGCCGACATCGTACTCCCCGCCATCAAAACGATAAAAAGGGAAGCAGCAACCAGGAGCGGATGACGCTTAAACTGTTGAAGGAGACGGGTTTTGCGCCGCTCCTGCGGAAGGGCCGCCATGACTCGTTCTGTAAATCCTTCCGGCGCTCTTGTATGACATAGGCCCTGGACAAATACAAGTGTCCGTTTCAATTCTTGAAAGTGCTGCTTGCACGCCGGGCAGGAAGCAAGGTGGGCACGCAGCTGCATCTCTTCTTCTTTGGTCGCATCGCAGTCGAGATACTGATGCATAAGGCGCACAAAATGACGGCAGTCCATACGTATTTCTCCTTTCATTCGCGTTACATGAACCGAAGCTTTTTGCGCAAGGCTTCCCTACCGCGATGAATTCTTGTTTTAATCGTCGAGATCGGCAGCTGTACCACATTGCTAATCTCTTGCAAGCTCAAATCTTCAATGTATCGCAACAGCATAACAGCTCGGTATTTCGGATTTAGGCCCATAATGGCACCCTGTACCTCGTCCTGCAATTCGTCGGTAAGCACTTCTTCTTCTGGGCTCTTGCTCGGGTCGGCCAGTCGTTCATGCCACTCCATGCCTTCGGAACCGGTAATTTCCGCGTCTAGCGACAGACTTTGCTTCCGCTTACGAATCGTATCAATACTTAGGTTAGAAGCAATCCGATAAATCCAGGTTGAGAATTTATACTGTGGGTCATAATTTTCGAGATTGGAATACACACGCAAAAACGTCTCCTGGGCTACATCTTCCGCTTCCTGTCGATTGCCCAGCATCCGATACGAAACATGGTATACCCTGTCTTTGTAAAGATTGACAAGTTCAGCAAATGCCTCCCTGTCTCCCTGCTTTGCGCGTTTAATCATCCCCTGCTCGGTGCTGTCCAATTGGTCCACATCCTAATCTATTCCTATCTATATTTACGTGCGAATCAATATCAGGTTTCAAAAAAATGAACGAGAATGTCTCAGGCATTCTCGTCTATCGTACATGTCATCATCCCTATTATAGTAGCTTCTCCCCAAATACGGAACCCATAAGTCCAACCGCCACACGCGCTGTTTGGTTCATCCGGTCAAGAATCGGATTTACTTCCACAAATTCAGCACTGGTAAGTACATTTGCTTCTGCCAGCATTTCCATAGCAAGGTGACTTTCTCGATACGTAATCCCTCCAATAACAGGAGTCCCCACTCCTGGACAATCATGCGGGTCAAGCCCGTCAAGGTCCAAGCTAAGATGAACGCCATCTGTTCCGGTAGTTACGATTTGGAGCGCTTCTTCCATAACACGCCCCATTCCCAATCGATCAATCTCATGCATGGTGAATACTCGAATTCCCTGTTCCTGAATGAATCGTTTCTCTCCCGGATCAAGCGCACGAGCTCCAATTAGTACGACATTTTCTGGCATCAGTTTCCGTTCGCTTCCACCAATTTCCGTCAGCCTCTCATGTCCATGTCCAAGACTTACAGCTAGCGACATGCCATGAATATTACCTGAGGGTGACGTACTGGCTGTATTCATATCGCCATGCGCATCGAACCAGATCACTCCCGTATTTGGACGATGCTGCAATACACCTGCAATCGTTCCAATCGCAATGCTATGATCCCCTCCGATAACAAGTGGAAAATATCCTTTTTCTATCTGCGTGGATACAGTCTCGCATAATTGCTGATTCACACGCGCAATTTCGTCAACGTATTTCAGGTGTGTTCCAGGTGTAGCCTGCTGCTTTTGCCGCTGCACAATGATATCCCCTTCATCATGAACCACATAGCCAAGCATCTCTAAACGAGACTCAATACCTGCATAACGGATCGCACTTGGTCCCATATCGACTCCCCTACGATCTGCGCCAAGATCCATCGGAACTCCGATCAACGAAATGTTGTGATTACGCATCGGATTCATCGCTGCACACCTTTCCTTTTCATCAGTTACCCTATTGTAATGCGTATGTAAGCACTAACGAAACTTGACAGGTTCCTGAATTGTACAGATGATATGAACATTATTCCCTTTATTGAAACATTTACCAAATACATCTCGTATATATGATATACCATCATAAAATGGAGGCCTGTTTATGAAATATACAAAGAAAATCGTCACGGCATTACTTGCAGGAAGTTTCCTTTCGACTACTCCCGTTTTTGCCACCACGCTTCCAGCAACGTCCGGCACTACATCCCCTTCATCCCCTACCGTACAAAAAAACATCCAGGAATCGCTGCAAACACTGTATACACTCGTGCCTGAGTTACGGGATCTTCAATTGAAAGAAAACAATACATACCAAAGGAATCAGACTTCATTTCAAGTGTTAAGTTATGAAGGAAAAGCTGAGAAAGCACATGCAATGGTCGTATTTAATTTAGACACCGGGGAACTGTACCGTTTTACGATCAATCACCCTGACTGGGCTTCAAAAAATACTCCCTCTATTTCTCTCGTGAAAGAAAAAACAACTGAATTTCTAAACAAGATGCTAGGTGAAAAAGAAGCTGAACGCTATCAATTTGATGACGGCGTTGGTTTTATGAGCGGAAGCTCAGGGAGAATGGAAGACGGTAAAGAAGTCGTATTTACCGAAGCGTCCGCTCAATTTAGTCCACTGATACATGGAATCCCATTGAAGTCAAACTACGACATCAGGATGAGTGTGAATGCAGCAGGCCGTGTTACTTCATTCTATAATGAGAATAAAAAAATAAATACAAATCTGTTCCCAGACCCGAAACAGGCCATCCCGAAAGAACAAGCAGAGGAACTATTCCTTACCTCACTGAAACCGGAACTTATATACGATGAAAAACAACCAACTGCAATAAAAATTTTCGGGGACAGGGAAGGCGAACATCCCGTATTAAAATACGTTATGGGAATCTCCCCTACTATCGATGCTATAACAGGCACACCACTAGCATCATATATCCCTCAGGAGCAATTGAACAAAAAACTGTATCCTGTAACACCAAAAGGTCAGACGTTAACCGTTAGGAATGAACAGGAAGCAGCTCAGATACTGAAAAGCGAACTCGGTATGGATGTGTCCGGACTTTCTCTATCCAAGAATAAATATGAGCATCCTTATAGTCTGAGTGCTTCGCAAACCTACACATGGAGCAAACAAGATGACTATACCGAATCATATGATGTGCAAGTAGATACTTCCACCAACCGCGTATTGGCTATCGGTATGCATAGACAAGGAGAAGTCGATACCAGTAAACCTGTTACCAAAAAAATCACAAAAGAAGCTGCCGAACAAATAGCTGTCAAAACGCTAGAAAAGTATCTACCTACCTCTGTAAAAGAAGTACAAGTACGTGACGTATTCAGTGTAGATGAAAATTTTATCCCTGCCTGGGTGGATAAAAGCAAACTAGAGAAAACAACGACTGATATGATAAATACGTATTATGTGTCGATTGCTGAAACACATAATCATATTCCAATTAGCACGCGAACCTACAA
The DNA here is from genome assembly GCF_028471905.1 of Aneurinibacillus uraniidurans. Lineage (NCBI taxonomy): Bacteria > Bacillati > Bacillota > Bacilli > Caryophanales > Paenibacillaceae > Aneurinibacillus > Aneurinibacillus uraniidurans. The sequence goes on from NZ_CP116902.1 coordinate 3,639,591, forward strand.
CATCCACATTGACTACAACAGTGGCGAAGTAATAGATATATCCTTGATTCCCGAAGAAACACGTGCTACCTTGCCAAACTCTAAAAACACAGTCACAAAAGAAGAAGCTGCTAGCGAGTATATAAAGAAGCATCCGTTACAACTTCAATATCATTGGGACTACTATGGTGATCAACTAGCTCCCACTCCGCAACTTGTATATGTACCAACCTACGATTATTCGTACAGCTACATTGATGCCATCAGCGGGCAAACCATAAACGTCCCAAATAAGTAAACACGACAATAAGCAAAGGCACCTCATATGAGGTGCCTTTGCTCTCGTTATATTTTCATGAAGCGGGTGATGGGAATCGAACCCACGTATTCAGCTTGGAAGGCTGATGTTCTACCATTGAACTACACCCGCA
>NZ_CP116902.1:3645000-3685000 GCF_028471905.1 Aneurinibacillus uraniidurans
CCTGGTAAGGTTCTTCGCGTTGCTTCGAATTAAACCACATGCTCCACCGCTTGTGCGGGTCCCCGTCAATTCCTTTGAGTTTCAGCCTTGCGGCCGTACTCCCCAGGCGGAGTGCTTATTGCGTTAGCTGCGGCACTGAGGATTGGAGTCCCCAACACCTAGCACTCATCGTTTACGGCGTGGACTACCAGGGTATCTAATCCTGTTTGCTCCCCACGCTTTCGCGCCTCAGCGTCAGTTACAGGCCAGAGAGCCGCCTTCGCCACGGGTGTTCCTCCACATCTCTACGCATTTCACCGCTACACGTGGAATTCCGCTCTCCTCTCCTGCACTCAAGTCTCCCAGTTTTAGGTGGCCCTCCACGGTTGAGCCGTGGGCTTTCACACCTAACTTAGAAAACCGCCTGCGCGCGCTTTACGCCCAATAATTCCGGACAACGCTTGCCCCCTACGTATTACCGCGGCTGCTGGCACGTAGTTAGCCGGGGCTTTCTCGTAAGGTACCGTCAGACCGGGAGGTCATCCCGGCGGTTCGTCCCTTACAACAGAACTTTACGATCCGAAAACCTTCTTCGTTCACGCGGCGTTGCTCCGTCAGACTTTCGTCCATTGCGGAAGATTCCCTACTGCTGCCTCCCGTAGGAGTCTGGGCCGTGTCTCAGTCCCAGTGTGGCCGATCACCCTCTCAGGTCGGCTACGCATCGTCGCCTTGGTAGGCCGCTACCCCACCAACTAGCTAATGCGCCGCAGGCCCATCCGACAGTGACTCATGGTCTTTCCCAGCAAGGAGATGCCTCCTCGCTGCGTATCAGGTATTAGCACCGGTTTCCCGGAGTTATCCCTGTCTGTCGGGCAGGTTGCCTACGTGTTACTCACCCGTCCGCCGCTAACATCAGGAGTGCAAGCACTCCATCTGTCCGCTCGACTTGCATGTATTAGGCACGCCGCCAGCGTTCGTCCTGAGCCAGGATCAAACTCTCCAATAAAGTTGAAAAGATGATTCGCTGAGCTCGAAAGCTAGCTTAAAAATTAAATCGAAATTGATTGAACTCGCACACTCGAGTTTCACTGTTCAGTTTTCAAGGAACTTCATCGTCGCCCAACTCAATCTCGTCAGCGACTCTTATATCTTATCAAAACCATTTCGATTTTGCAACACTTTTTTTCAAAATGTTTTTCGAATCAATTTTGAGCCGCTCTGTGGCGACAAGGAATAATATATCATATATCTTTTTTATATGTCAACATTTCTTTCCCGTTATTTATATTTTTTGTTTCGTATGTATTTAGACAACTCTTTTGGTGTAACAAAACGCGAGTACATCTTAAACAAAACCTTATATCGCTGCTCCATCGCTCGCTTTACCATGTCATCAATTCGTCCATCCCCAAGATCCAACAAGATCTCTTCTAGCTCACGACGAATTAAATATTCAACTTCCGAACACTCTCTAGCAGTAAATAACACGCCCATCATAGCAATAACTTCCACTCTCCTAGCATAAGTCGTAACACAAATCTGCCCTTATGTTTCCAAAATTCATCTCCTTTTATACAAAAAAAGAGCCGTCATCATCGACAGCTCTTTCCTGCTCATTTAAAAATTTGCTTTATCACAGACTCCTCTTGCGTCGTTAACAACGCATGTAATATATACGGAGTAATCATTGTTTCGATAATAGCCGCCACAAACAAGCCCAGGACAATCGTACCAAATAAAAACGGAAGCTGCTCTAACAATTTATATAATTGATCATTCGCTGCTTTCCGCCGTTCTGGGATGAACACAGCTAAAAGCCACTCATACAGCTTTACACCTAGTTTAATACCTATTGCCCCAGAAAGAATAATCATGCTTAATTCCAGGATTCCATGTGGCAAAATGCCACCAATCAAAAGCTTTCCCGCACTAATCCCTTTCAATGAGATCGTTTTTAGAAGAAAACCTACGATCGCTCCGTTTATAAGTAAAATACATGCCGGGAAAATACCAATGAAAAAAATACCCAATCCGATCATCATCATGGCTACCATCACATTATTTTTAAAGATCATCCAAAAGATACCCGACCCTACTTGCTCCTGCTTCACACTTTTTGAGATATTGTCAATCATATGCTTCAACATTTCCCCAAATTGATCATCTATATAACCAATAACTCCTCCCATCACCATTAAGAAGGCAGCAATTCCTATATAACGCCAGTTCCCCTGCAATACATAAAGCAAACGCTTTGCCATTGATGGTCTCCCTCCTGTGTTGTCTTTACCTTCTTGATCATACCATACTTCTTTCTTTTCATTTCATATTGGCATATCTCGACCTTGTCCGCATACATATATAGTGGACAAAGCCTAACAGGGGGTGTGACCGTTGTTCTGGATTATAAACGCCAGACGAATCAAGCAATACCTTATCATTTTTACCGCTGCCCTTTTTGCGCTCGGCATCGCTTGGGCGGAGCGCGAAAACATCTCTGTACTTGCGAGCGGCGGAAAATCCGGGCCGAACGCTGTGTACAAAGTCGATACGAAAGAAAAAAAGCTCGCTCTTACCTTTGACATCAGCTGGGGAGAAGAGCGAACCGGTCCTATTCTGGATATTTTAGAGAAGAAAGGCGTTAAAAAAGCAACGTTTTTCCTTTCCTCTCCATGGAGCCAGAGTCATCCGGACGTTGTCAAACGCATCAAGGACATGGGATATGAAATTGGTTCCCATGGGCATAAGCACGTAAATTACAGCAGCCTAAGCGATGAAGAAATTCAGGCGCAGATTGGCAAAGCACACGGCATTCTTAAAGACTTAACCGGCACCGCTCCCAACCTGATCCGCACGCCAAACGGAGATTTTGACAAACGTGTTCTCCGTATCGCAGACAAGATGGGCTATACTGTCGTCCAATGGGACACCGATTCTAAAGATTGGATGAATCCAGGTTCCGAACAAATTATCAACAACGTGCTCAAAAAAGCACATCCCGGCGACATCATTCTCATGCATGCCAGTGATACATGCAAACAAACCCATCTGGCACTGCCAACCGTAATCGACAGACTGCGCAGCGAAGGGTATGAGTTCGTATCTGTCTCCGAACTCATGGCTGGCACAAAGGTTAAGACCAAAGAAGTTCAATAACAATATGAATCAATGTATGAAAAAGCCCGCAACCGGGCTTTTTTGTATGGGATTAGAATAAATGCACAACAGCAGTAATTTAGCGTTATCCTCCTGTGCTCCCTGCAAGTAGAACCATTTCCATTTCCCCTACAGGATAAACACCCATCCGCTTTCGTATCCTAATTTATAAACCGACATCTTGATGAAAGGCGGTTATAACGATGACCCGACCATCCAACCCTATACGATACGTACTTACATCAATACTTGTCCTGTCACTGTTTACCACAGGCTGTGGGGGAGGAGAGAAGTCTTCCTCCACATCAGGCAACTACAACGAAACCAAACAAATGGTCGTTGATATTCTTAAAACGAAAGAAGCCCAGAAAGCCATTAAAGAAGCTTCTGGTGGAAGCGGAAAAATGAGCATCCAGAGTACGGGCGATTCGAAGGCAATGGAAGGCCAGCTTAAAAGTCAAACCCATGACATGATGCAAGATCCGAAATTCGCAGCAGCACTCGCAAAAGCCATGCAGGATGAAAACAAAAAACTACTCAAAAGCTTAATGAAAGACCCTGAATATCAAAAAATGATGCTCGGAGTCATGAAAGATCCCGAATATCAAAAAATGGTCATTCAGAGCATGCACAGTCCTGCTTATCGCCAGCACACAATGACCGTTATGAAAGAAGCTTTACAAAGCCCAATGTTCCGTATGGAGATGATCAATCTCACCCAAAAAGCACAAGAGCAACTCATGAAGCCTGAAACAAAAGGAAAGGAACAAAAAGGTGGCCAGCAGGGAGGTCAACAGAAAGGCGGCGGCAAGAGTGGAGGCGGTGGAGGTGGAGGCGGCGGTGGAGGCAAGTAAGCCACTCCCCAAAAATCTCACCATTAAAAAACGGAAGGAGGCAGACTGCCCACTTCCGTTTTTTATTACGAGCGTACTGCTGTTTTCTCTACAACTTTACGCGCCAGATCCATATAAATTGTACCAATCAGTTCGTTCTCCTGATAAACCGACGGTGCATAGCGCTCCTCATCACGCATCGGTTCTGGCTGACCTAATGGAATTTGTGCTAACATCTCTGTCCCAAGCTCTTCGGATAACTTCTCTCCGCCACCGCTTCCGAAGATCGGATCGTGTTTACCATCCTGGGTGATATAGTACGACATGTTCTCTACCACACCAAGAATTTCATGATTAGTCTTAATTGCCATCGCACCTGCCCGAGAGGCAACAAAAGCAGCCGTTGGATGCGGTGTTGTTACGATGATTTCTTTGCTCTGTGGAATCATCTGGTGAATATCAAGCGCGACATCCCCTGTTCCCGGTGGCAAATCAAGAATCATGTAGTCCAGTTCATCCCAGTGAATTTCACTGAAAAAATTGCGGATCATCTTACCAAGCATAGGCCCACGCCAAATGATCGGAGAATTGTCCTCCACAAAGAATCCCATAGAAATCACTTTTACACCAAGACGTTGAACAGGCAGTACCATGTTATTAATCACAACCGGACGCTGGGTAACTCCCATCATATCCGGCACGCTAAAACCATAGATGTCTGCGTCAATAATGCCGACTTTTTTGCCAAGGCGGGCAAGTGATACGGCGAGATTGACGGTTACCGTTGATTTACCAACACCGCCTTTACCGCTAGTCACAGCAATAAACTGCGTTTTGGATTCTGCTCCAAGAAGCGGAGAAAGTTGGTTCAGTCCTGCTCCATGCCCTTGTACCGTACCATTCTGCGCTGCCTGCGCAGGGTTTTCTCCACGAATCAACGCCGCTACGCGTGCACGCTCTTCATCCGTCATCGCACCAAAACGAACGTTAACCTCGGATGCACCAAGCGCTTTAATCGCCTGTACGACATCCTCCTGAATTTTCACTTTCAACGGACAGCCTTGAATCGTGAGAACCACTTCAAGCGCTACCTGATCATTATCAATTTGTATGTTGCGCACCATGCCGAGTTCCACCACACTGCGGTGAAGCTCCGGGTCTTCTACCCCCTTAAGCGCCTCAAGAACCTTCTCTTCTGTAATCACTGTCATTCACCTCTTCACCATGCGTTGCCACTATTATACCATTGACAACGCCCGCGTCCAAACTCATTGTACGTCCGGAACTCTCTCTCCTGAGCTATACCGAAGTATCCCTTGATAAATTGCATTGGCCATCTGCTTCTGATACTTGTCTGTATTCATTAACTGTGCTTCTTTGTCATTGGAGAGAAATCCAACTTCTACAAGGATAGCGGGACGTTCTAGCATGCGCAAAATATAGATATCATTTGTTTTTTTGGCAGCTCGGTTTGTATTTTGGAGCACCCGTTTAATCTCCTCCTGGACAAGTGTCGCGACCTGTCCTGACTCCTTTACACGCGGTGCATAAAACGTCTGCGCTCCTGTCCACTGTTTGGACGGAATGGCATTTAAATGAATGCTAATCAACATATCTGCATTTTGTTCATTCACCATCTGTACCCGCTTCTTCAAATCTTCTGTTTTTCTCTTGCTCCAGCCTTTTGTATCCGGATTAGCTAAATCATAATCTCCATCCCGCGTCATGATCACAATGGCTCCCGCCTGCTGGAGGAAATCCCGCAAATACACGCTAAGCGGCAACGTTACATTCTTTTCCACAACCCCACCAGAACTACTTGCTCCTCCATCTGGACCTCCGTGCCCCGCATCAATCACAATGACCTTGCCTGATAGCGGCAGAGACCAGCCTGACCAGGAACGATCAGTCGGCATGTTATAAGCAAACAAGGCAATCAATAGCATGCAGGCCGTAATCCAAAGCAACGCTTTGCGCTTCATGTCTCCCCCTCTTCCTCTCCTTCTTCTCCTTACAGCATATGTACAACCTCACGCTTCGTATGACATAGAAAAAGACAGGCCATAATCTGGCCTGTCTTACGCATGTATATGGTTATAACAATCGCAGTTTGCGCCTCTTTCTACCGTATGCCAAGCCATGCCGAAACCATCGACCTGCCAAGTCCTCAGCAAGAATAGAAATGGAATGCATATCCCACTCATTCAAATGACGAGACAGTCTGTAATCCTCCGACAATGTATAAATCGAGGCAAACCATCGCTTCATGGCGTCCCGTTCAATCTCTTTATCGGTCCGCCCTAACCGATATTCCCGACTTGCATCCACACCTTGCATAAAGAAGAAGGTGATAATTTCAGCCAAATATTCTTCGACGATATAGCGTTGAAGCAATGGAAGATGTTCGATGGAAGTACGGATCACATTCTGGTAGTATTGGTGAACTTCTTGACGGTCGATGCCTGATAAAAGCTTCTCACGCATCATCGCTTCCCGTGCCCGGACATGCGTTTCAAATGAAACAATGTTGTTTTCCATGCGATCACCCTTATCTCAGTATATGCATCCTGCACTTAGCATACCCAGCGCATAGAAAACAAAAACCGGCCCCACAAAGGGACCGGTTGACCGATGCAAATAAAGGTACGATTAGCGCTTCGAGAACTGAGGCGCGCGACGAGCAGCTTTAAGACCGTATTTTTTACGTTCTTTCATACGTGGGTCGCGAGTCAGGAAGCCTGCTGCTTTCAGAGCACCACGGAGTTCCGGGTTTGCTTCAAGCAGAGCGCGGGATACGCCATGACGGATTGCGCCAGCCTGGCCAGTAGTACCGCCGCCGTTTACGTTAACAAGCACGTTGTACTTACCTTCTGTTTCAGTAAGAACGAGTGGTTGTTTTACGATCAGCTTCAGAGTTTCAAGACCAAAGTATTCGTCCATAGAACGTTTGTTAATGATGATTTGACCATCGCCCGGTACGAGACGTACGCGTGCAATAGAGTTTTTACGACGACCTGTGCCGTAGTATTGAACTTGTGCCACGATTTTTCCCTCCTTTTACTATCCGCGGATTTCCCAGTTTTCCGGCTTTTGCGCTTGATGCGGATGCTCAGCACCTGCATAAACGTTCAGCTTCGTGAACAATTGACGACCCAGACGGTTTTTCGGCAGCATGCCTTTAACAGCAAGCTCGATTACGCGTTCTGGTTTCGTAGCCAGCATTTGACCTGCTGTAGTCACACGAAGACCACCTTGGTAACCAGAGTGACGGTAGTATTTCTTGTCAGACAGTTTTTTACCAGTCAGGTTTACTTTGTCAGCGTTGATTACGATTACGAAGTCACCCGCGTCAACGTGCGGTGTGAATTCCGGTTTGAACTTACCACGCAGAATGGATGCGATCTCGCTGGACAGACGACCAAGAGTTTGGCCTTCAGCATCAACTACATACCATTTACGCTCAACTTCCATTGGCTTTGCCATGTATGTGGTGCGCATTGTTTTCCCTCCTAAAGAAACGATTGCCTAAGTTGCCTTAGTTTCCGATAACCATTATATTTTAAAAACCATCACATTCGGGGCTAGTGGGGTTTTAAAATACCGAATTTGATCTTACTATACATTGGGTATATAAGTCAAGATTTTTTATACGCCGGGTCGCGTTGTTTTTTTACTAAACGACCTGCGCCCTAACGTATTTCTGAATGGCATCCAGAAAAATTAGCCCATACCGTTCAAACTTAACGTCGCCCATTCCTTTCACCCGGCGCATCTCTTCTTCATCTGCCGGGCGCAGCTCACTCATCTCACGCAAGGTACGATCCGAGAACACGATATACGGCGGAACTCCTTCCCGCTGGGCAATCTCCTTGCGCACCACACGCAACTGCTCGAATAATGCATCATCCGGTGCGACTTTCTTCTTCTCCACCCGCACTTTACGCAGCACCTGCTCCTCTCCTTTAAGTACAGCGCGTGCTTTGGACTGAAGGCTAAGTACCGGATATTTTCCTTCCGAAAGAGCAAGATACCCTTCCGCCGTGAACAGGTGGATGAGGTCTACGATTTGTTTCTCTGTATAATTCGTCATAATTCCGTATGTAGGCAGGCGATCAAATCCAGTGTCGAGTACTTTTCTGTTCCGTGATCCCTTCAATACCCCTGCTACCATCGCCGCACCAAACCGTTCTCGCATCCGGTAGATACAGGAGAAAATCTTCTGTGCTTCTACCGTACTATCCACAACGTCTGCTTCATCTGTACAGCTGCTGCACGCCCTGCATGCAGACGGGGCCGCTTCACCAAAATACTGCAGCAGATGCTGGCGTAGACACTGTGTCGTATGACAGTAATCAACCATCGCCTGCAGCTTGCGATATTCGTTCTCTTTCCGTTCTGCTGGCAATTCGCTCTGTTCAATAAAAAAGCGCTGCGTTTGGACATCCTGTGCACCAAACAGAAGCACACACTCTCCCGGTTCTCCGTCCCGGCCAGCCCGACCTGCTTCCTGATAGTAGGCTTCGATATTTTTTGGCATATTGTGGTGGATAACGTAGCGCACATTCGATTTGTTAATCCCCATTCCAAACGCATTGCTTGCTACCATCACTTCAAGGTCATCATGCAAAAAACGCTCCTGCATCTCGCTGCGCTCCGTATCGGACAATCCAGCGTGATAGCGTCCGGCTGTAATTCCTTTCCGAGCTAGCAGAGCGTACAGACTGTCTACTTCTTTGCGCGTGGCCGCATAAATAATACCGGACTTTCCAACGTGCTCTTTTAGATAGGAAAGAATAAAATCTTGCTTGTTCTCCCCTTTACGCACAAGAAAGGTAAGATTATCCCGGTCAAAGCCGGAAATGTATACGTTCGGATTGCGCAGCGTAAGCAAGCGGATGATGTCTTCCCGTACTTCAGGCGTTGCTGTCGCCGTAAATGCACCGATCAGAGGACGCTGAGGCATCTCTGCGACCCAGTCTGCAATCGCGCGATAACTCGGACGGAAATCATGTCCCCACTGTGAGATACAGTGGGCTTCATCAATAGCAAGAAACGAAACAGGCATGTCCAGAAGCATCGCACGGAATCCCGGTGCTTCCAGCCGCTCCGGAGCGATGTATAACAGCTTATACCTCCCCTGCCGCGCTGCCCGCATGCGCTCGCTCACTTCCGACCCGGTCAGGGAGCTGTTAATGAAACTGGCTGGAATCCCCATGCTGGCCAGTGCATCTACCTGGTCTTTCATTAGAGCAATGAGCGGAGAAACGACGAGTGTTAGTCCTGGAAAGAGAAGCGCCGGGATCTGGTAGCAGACAGATTTCCCGCCGCCTGTCGGCATAATGCCGAGCGTGTCTTGTCCACCAAGTAGGCTATTTACAATTTCTGCTTGTCCATTGCGAAAGGAAGCATATCCATAATAGCGCTGAAGCTGTTTTTCTGCTTCTTTAAACAACATATATGTCCTCCCCTTCCTTACATTGTTTTTTATTTTACAATAAATACCAATACTTAAACAAGAAGATTCGTCTTTCTTTCAAGGATTTTTCTGTTGTCCAATTAAAAATTTAGGATAAAAAAAGAGAATACTTTTCGATAAAATAGTACGTGATAAAATTAATCATTATAAAATTCAGAAAGAGGACTTAGTATGAAGCGTGTATACCTCTTTACTATTATGATTTTACTCTGTATGGTTTTTGTTCTCCTGACAGGATGTACTCCTGTCTCTCAATCTAACCAGCCTACCGCTTCCAAAGGAGTCCTCGATCTACAAGCATGGAATTTTGCACAGGATGGAGCTGTAAAACTGAATGGAGAGTGGGCGTTCTATTGGCAGGAACTACGTGAATCTCCTCCATCCCCTACAGCTTCCCGTCATTTTTTAACCTTGCCGCACGTATGGAATGGATATGAATGGAACGGAACCAAGCTTCCCGCAGAAGGATATGCAACCTTCATGCTGACAGTACGACTGAACCCACGCGAAAAAAATCGGTTACAGGCCATCTACATGCCAATCGCTTCTACCGCATACAGACTGATTGTAAATGGAAAACAGCTGTCGACGAATGGTATTGTCGGAACGACGAAAGAGACAATGAAGCCTCAGTATCTGCCGCGCTTAGTCTATTTACAGCCAGAAACGGACACGCTGCATATCGTATTACAAATTTCAAATTTCATGCATAAAAACGGAGGAATATGGAAAGAAATCCAGCTTGGCGACGCCCAACAGCTTGCGAATTGGAAAGAGGGTACCATCATTAAGCAAAGCTTCTTCATCGCAACCTTTCTTGTGTTCGGGCTTTACCATCTCGCCATCTATATTCCTCGCCGCCGAGATGTATATTCCTTATATTTTGGGATATTCTGTTTTCTCATCAGCGTCCGGGCTGCCTTACAGGATAACATCTCTTTGATTCAAATGTTCCCGAACTTCAACTGGGAACTCGCACTTAAATTCGAATACGAGGCCATCTTCATTGGGCTTCCAACTTTCCTGATGCTCATTCAGTCTTTATATCCACAAGACATAAACCAAAAATTCGTTCGTATCGTCCAGGTGATCAGCTTGTGTTTTGTATTCGTGACAGCTGTCACTCCAGCGATCATCTATACTCAACTTATCACCGCATATTATCTCGTTATGCTTATTGTGATTTCATACATCATGTATGCCCTTATTCTTACCGTCGTCCGCAAGCGGGCTTTCAGTATCACTAACTGTCTCGCGGCAAATTTCTTTTTGATTACGGCGATTGGCGATATTCTGTACTACAACCAGATCATCCGATATGGAAATTTCACATCGTTTGGTTTATTTGTATTTACACTCGTCCAATTTACAAATTTATCGGTCGGGTATGCACGTAACTACCGTGATGTAGAACAACTATCTGATGAATTAAAAGATCTGAACAATACGCTCGAACAACGTGTACAGGAACGAACGAAATCACTGGAGCATTCCATACGCGAGACCGCTAAAGCAAGGGCGGAAATGTCAGCACTCGAAGAGCGAAATCGCATCGCCGGAGATATTCACGATATTGTCGGACATACACTGACCACAACCATTGTGCAAATCGAAGCGGGCAAACGACTTGTTGAGAAAGATTTATCACGGGCATTAGAGAAGTTCGAACTATCACAAGATCTCGTGCGAAACGGATTGAATGAAATCAGGCGCGCGATCCGAATTGAACACGAAGATGAACAATCTTTTATCTTTCCAGATGCACTGCACCATCTCATCGCCGAAACGATAAAGTATACAGGAGTGACAATCGATGCTTCAATCTCTCCTCTGCCTTCTCTTACTAAGGCACAAAAAAAATTTATCTATCATGCGCTGCAAGAAGGTCTGACAAATGGAATTCGTCATGGGCAAAGCACCCACTTTATTTTCCTCTTGGAACGGCGGAATACAGCCCTGCACTTCGTACTCAAGGACAACGGCGTAGGCTCATCTGCCATCACATGTGGCTTCGGACTGACCATGATGCAAAAACGCGCTCGACAACTGAAGGGGGACGTCACCCTTTCATCACAATCGGGAAAAGGATACACAATCTCCATTACGATGCCAATCATCCAAATGGGGAAAGAGTCTCTTCTGTAGTATATCATGAGGAGAATACGAGAGAACTTTAGGACACAGCCTGTGTATAGTGGCAGGCTGTGCATCTTTTATGAAATTACCTCTATTTATCAAAAAAGAGGCTGTTCCAAAAACAGCTTCGGAACAGCCTCTATACTTCTATATGGATAGGGAGTTAGATAACTCTTCTATTTTTTTCGCATTTTCCTCTAATACAATCATCGAGGCACTAATCTCTTCTGTAGCAGCCGCTTGCTGTTGGGCGTGAGCATCGATTTTAAAGATACCTTCTGTCATCTTTTCAACTGAATGTAAAATTTGATTCATTTTATTGGAAATATCGTCCAAACTACCCTTCGTATCCTGGGCTAATTTTCGCACTTCGTCCGCCACCACAGCAAATCCTCTACCGGCGTCTCCCGCCCGCGCTGCCTCAATCGCAGCATTTAATGATAACAAGTTTGTCTGATCAGCAATACGCTTAATTAACTTAAGTACATCCCCGATCATCATGATTTCAGCCTTTGCTTCCCCGGAAACCGTGTTCAAATCACGTACCGCATCCGCTAGCCCGGAAGCTCCCGTTGCGATTTCTTCACTCGCTTTCGTTGTACTTAACGAGGTCTCAATCAGATTAGAAGCCATATCGATGAGCGCCTGTTGTTTGGTTAAAGGAGACGTAATGGCCAGACAACCGACAATCTTACCGTAAGAGTCCATGACAGGAATCGCTAGTCCCTGATAAGCAACTTGAAAAGATGACTCTGCCTTTGTTACCATCTGTGACATTCTTTTTTTCGCGTTCATTACTTGAGCAGACAAAACATTTGGTGGGATTTTATCTCCTACTTTAAGCTTCAGATGAATATCACCCTCCAGGTATCCTAAAACCTCCAGTTCCCGATTTACAACAAGCACTGTACTGACCCGATTAAAAAGTTCATATATGTGCTTTCCTGCTTCAACCGCATACTCCAGTTCCCTGCCTATCTCTACTGCTTGTGTGCTCATAAGTATTTCCTCCTTGTATGTGCTTCTCTCCTACATGATTCTCTCTTGCTATCTCTATTTTTCTTTAAAAAAGGGCTATTTCTCGCATCGCAAGAAATAGCCCTGAAATAAAATAAGGCTTTCGGTAACCCGGCTATCATAGTTTACAAAAAACCGTAGACCCGTGGCTTTGCGTCCTCACCTTTCAATGAGTTTGCCATTGTCGATGCACAACAATTTTTATATTCAACGTTTATATAGTACCAAAGAAATGTACTTCATTCCCTTGGAAGTGCAATATTTGCACCATATCTTCTTTTCCCTTACTCTTTATACTTTACATCCCACAAATACAGTCCCTGCGGTGGAACATTCACCTTGCGAACAGACGGACTTTTAGACGCTAGCATCTCTTTCACATACTCCGGTGTCCAGCGGCCCTTCCCGACCTCAAGCAGCGCTCCTGTCAGCATCCGCACCATATTATATAGGAATCCACTGCCGCGGAACGTCAGCCATATATCTTGTCCCTGTCCCTTCACGTATGGCTCACGCTCCTCTACATCGATCCGTATCTCATAGATGGTTCGCACCTTGCTATCGACATGCGTCCGTACCGAACAAAATGATGTAAAATCATGCGTACCAATAAAGTGCTCCGCCGCCGCACGCATCTGCTCAATCTGCAGCGGTACCCGCACCCAATACGCCCGATCCAGCAAAAACGGATCAGCCTGGCGCTGATTCAGAATGCGATAACGATACGTTTTCTCCACCACATCATACCGCGCATGGAAATCAAACGGCATCTCTTTCGACTCTAGCACCACAATATCCTCTGGCAAAAACGTGTTCATCGCCTGCACAAACCGCTCACCTGGTATATTACTTGTCGTAATAAAATGAGCGGTCTGATACCGGGCATGTACACCTGCATCCGTTCGCCCGGATACCGCAAGCGGTGCTTCATGTCCAACAAGACGTTTGAGTACCTTCTCCATCTCTTCCTGTACGCTCGGCAGCACCCGCTGGCGCTGAAAGCCATGGTACGCCGTACCTCGATATGAAAATACAAGTTTAATCTTACGTTCCTGCATCCTGCTTCCCCTTATGTGCGAAATACAATAATCACGACAGCCACAATCGCAATCACAACTCCAAATCCAACATCTACTGCTCCATAGCGAAGCTGCCGGTATTTCGTCCGGCCTACGCCGCCACGATAACCGCGTGCTTCCATCGCAAACGCCAGCTCCTCCGCCCGCCGAAATGACTGTACAAACAGCGGTACAATAATAGGCAATGTGCTTAGTACACGCTTAATAATCGAACCGCTTGAAAATGAAGCTCCACGCGACATTTGCGCTTTGGCGATTTTCTCCGTTTCCTCCATCAATGTTGGAATAAAGCGGAGCGAGATCGACATCATCAACGCCAGCTCATGCGCCGGAAACCCAACACGCTTCAGCGGGGAAAATAAACTCTCTAATCCATCTGTTAACTGAATCGGAGACGTTGTCAGCGTAAGAAACGACGCAACCATCATTAACAAAATAATCCGTACCGAGACAAGCACTGCATCTCGCACACCCTGTTCATGAATCTGGAGGAACTTCCACGTAAATAGCAGTCGTCCTTCTTCATTCATAAACAGCTGCAACAGCGCGGTAATTACAATAATCCATAATGCCGGCTTCAGCCCACGCAGTACATACAAGATCGGCACACGAGCGATCCCAATCCCTAGCAGACAAACCACCGCCGCTACAATCATCGAAAGAGGGCTATTCGCCAGAAAAACAAGGATAAGAAACAGGCACGTACCGATGAGCTTGCTGCGTGGATCACAGCGGTGTAAGACCGAGTTTCCCGGCACATATTGCCCAATCGGTACACGGTTCGCCAAATTCATCGTCGCAACCCTCCCTTCTTGCCAAAGCGATGCGAGATTTCATCAGCTAGCTTTTCCGAATCAAAAATATCATACGGAAGCGGCTTTATCGAAAGGGGCTCAGATTTTAAGCGCTCGTTAAATTGCATAATAAACTGTGTAATGTCCGGCAGATCCAATCCTGCTGCACGAATACGTTCCGGGTCGCGGAATACATCTGCAGGTGTACCTTCCATCCACAGCTTTCCTTCGTTGAGTACATATAAATAATCCGCATACAGCGCCGCGTCTTCCATACTGTGCGTCACAAGCACCGTGGTCCGCTTCTCTGTACGATGAATGCGGGCGACCATCCCCAAGATTTCTTTATGTCCAGCCGGATCAAGGCCTGCGGTTGGCTCATCTAACACAAGCACCTGTGGGTCCATCACCAGCACACCGGCAAGCGCTACACGCCGCATCTGACCGCCGCTAAGCGCAAACGGTGATTTCTCCCCGATTTTATCCGGGTCAAGACCAACAAGCCTCAGCGCTGCATCTACACGCCCATCAATCATCTCTGTAGGCAATCCCATATTTACAAGCCCGAAGGCTACATCTTTACGAACCGTCTCTTCAAAAAGCTGGTACTCCGGGTACTGGAATGCAAGTCCGACTTTCTGACGAAGCACTTCCAACCCTTTTTTCTTTTTCACCGGAAGCACAAAGTCCCCGATGGTCATCGTCCCTTCTGTCGGCTCTAGCAGACCATTAAGCATCTGAATGAGCGTCGACTTACCGGAACCTGTATGCCCAATTACCGCTACATATTGGCCATAGGGAATCGAGAGTGACATCTCCTGCAGCGCCCGTTTCTCAAAAGGTGTAGCTTTGCCATATGTGTAACCTACTTCTTCAAAGCGGATGTCCATAGACAATCTAGCACTCCTTCCGTCGTCATCTCAAGTTCCGGGAATGACATTCCCTTCTTCCGCAGGCGATACTGCAAGGCTGAGGCGAATGGAACATCAAGCCCCAGATCACGCAGCCAGTCTACACGCTGGTAGATGTCAGTCGGTACTCCTTCCCCGATCATGGAGCCACCGTCCATCACAATAATCCGGTCGCTTGCAAGCGTTTCCTCTAAATAATGCGTAATCTGAATCACGGTCATGCCAAGCTCACGGTTCATCCGGTGTACAACATCAAGTACTTCCCGGCGTCCGCGTGGATCAAGCATCGCTGTCGCTTCGTCGAGCACAAGCACGGCTGGACGGATCGCCAATATCCCGGCAATAGCCACCCGCTGCTTCTGCCCGCCGGAGAGACGGTTCGGCTCTGCCTGCCGATACGCGGTCATCTGTACTTTCTCTAATGCATCAATAATTCGCACTTCCATCTCTTCTGGAGGTACGCCAATATTCTCCATTCCGAATGCAATGTCATCTTCCACTGTAGGGGCAACGAACTGATTATCTGGGTTCTGGAACACCATACCGACTGTCTGGCGCACATCCCAGATGCGCTTCTCATCCGTTGTTACAATCCCATTGACTTCTACGACTCCTTCGGTCGGCAACAGCAAGCCATTCAACATTTTGGCAAGTGTCGACTTACCAGACCCATTATGCCCAATAATCGAAAGAAACTCCCCTTGCTTTACTTCAAACGAAACGCCCTTCACCGCACGCTCGTCTGCCCCCTCATACGCAAACGAGACATCTGTCAGGCGGATGATACTCTCGCTCACGCCCATCCTCTCCTTGACGCTCAAATCGTTTTTTATACGCAAAAAAAGGGTGATTACTCCTCACCCTTTCTTGCGTCAGTGCTAACTATTCAACTAACTCAAGATATACCATCGGTGCACCGTCTCCACGACGCGGTCCGATTTTTAAGATGCGAGTGTAACCACCTTGACGCTCAGAAAAGCGAGGTGCAATTGTATCGAACAACTTTTGGATTGCATCCTGGTTTGTTTCTGCGTTCGCTACTTCTTTACGCACAAAAGCGGCTACTTGACGACGAGCGTGCAGGTCACCGCGTTTAGCCAGAGTAATCATTTTATCAGCGATTGAACGCAGCTCTTTCGCTTTGCTTTCAGTCGTTTCAATACGCTCGTGGATGATCAGATCTGTTACAAGATCACGGAACAGAGCCTTACGAGCGGAGCTGTTACGGCCTAATTTAGAGTATGCCATACTTTTTCCCTCCTTAAAGACAAGATGTTCTATTCGTCTTTGCGAAGACCCAGGCCAAGCTCTTCTAGCTTCTCCTGTACTTCTTCAAGCGATTTGCGACCCAGATTACGGACCTTCATCATATCTTCTTCTGTTTTTTGTGTCAGTTCCTGAACTGTATTAATGCCCGCGCGTTTCAGGCAATTGTAAGAGCGAACAGAAAGGTCGAGTTCCTCAATCGTCATCTCAAGGACTTTCTCTTTCTTATCTTCCTCTTTCTCTACCATAATCTCCGCTTCTTGAGCTTCATCAGTCAGGCCAACGAACAGATTCAGATGCTCGGTCATAATCTTAGCACCAAGGCTAACCGCTTCTTCCGGACGAATACTTCCATCTGTCCATACTTCTAACGTTAATTTATCGTAGTTTGTCACCTGTCCAACACGTGTATTTTCTACCTGGTAGTTTACACGGTTGATTGGTGTGTAAATTGAATCAATCGGAATGACGCCAATCGGCATATCTGGACGCTTGTTCTGGTCAGCGGAAACATATCCACGGCCACGATTCGCATACATACGGATACGGAGGCTTGCGCCTTGCTCCATCGTTGCGATGACGAGATCCGGGTTAAGGATTTCCACGTCGCTGTCTGCACGGATATCTGCTGCTGTAACAACGCCAGCGCCTTCCGCATCAATTTCAAGAACTTTCTCCTCGTCCGAATGGATTTTGAGAGAAAGAGTTTTTAAATTTAAGATGATCTGGGTAGTATCTTCTACCACGCCTTCGATCGTGGAGAACTCGTGGAGGACCCCATCGATTTGAACGCTGGTAATTGCGGCGCCCGGAAGCGAAGAAAGCAGAATACGGCGCAGCGAGTTACCGAGCGTAGTCCCGTATCCTCGTTCAAGCGGTTCAACCACAAATTTACCATAGGTAGAGTCTTCACTTGCTTCTACCACTTCGATCTTTGGCTTTTCGATTTCGATCATCAACCAAACCCTCCTTCAAAACGTCGAAAATTCCGGACGGGTCATAAGGTCCACGACCGGAATTCCCCTTTGCGGTTACCAGTAAATCGCAACCAAAGCACAGACCTGCTAGTATCATACTACCATATTATGCACAGGCGTATAACTTTTTAAACTTGCTATTATATGCGACTTGCTGACAAATTATACGCGGCGACGTTTTGGTGGACGGCAACCATTGTGAGGGATCGGAGTAACGTCTTTAATCATGTTAACTTCGAGTCCAGTTGCTTGTAAGGAACGGATAGCAGCTTCACGGCCGGATCCTGGTCCTTTAACCAGAACTTCAACCACTTTCATGCCATGCTCCATTGCAGCTTTAGCAGCTTGTTCAGCAGCCATTTGTGCAGCGAACGGAGTGCTTTTACGGGAACCGCGGAAGCCAAGTCCACCAGCACTTGCCCAGGAGATTGCATTTCCGTGCGGATCAGTAATAGTAACGATTGTGTTATTGAATGTAGAACGGATATGCGCGATGCCAGACTCAATATTTTTACGATCGCGACGACGTGTACGAGTCGCAGCTACTTTTCTTTTCGCCAACTTCATTTACCTCCTTTACTTCTTCTTGTTCGCTACAGTGCGGCGCGGACCTTTACGAGTACGAGCATTTGTTTTCGTACGTTGGCCACGAACCGGCAGACCTTTGCGGTGACGAACACCACGGAAGCAGCCGATTTCCACAAGGCGCTTGATGTTGAGGGATACTTCACGGCGGAGGTCACCTTCAACTTTAATGTTTTTGTCGATGTATTCACGAAGCTTAGCAGCTTCATCTTCTGTCAGATCGCGAACGCGAGTCTGCTCGCTGATGCCTGTTTCAGTCAGGATTTTCTCAGCTGTTGGACGGCCAATGCCGAAAATATACGTTAACGCGATTACTACGCGTTTGTCACGAGGTAAATCAACTCCCGCAATACGTGCCACGTATCGTGCACCTCCTTATAAATTAACCTTGACGCTGCTTATGTTTCGGGTTTTCGCAGATTACCATAATTTTTCCCTTGCGTCGAATGACTTTGCATTTTTCGCAAATCTGCTTTACAGATGGTCTTACTTTCACTCGAATAACCTCCTGTCATTTCTAGAAAGCCGGAAATATTAGAGGTTGGAGGTCATATTCGCACCTCTAACTTCTTGTTCCCGTCTCTATTTATAGCGATATGTGATCCGCCCGCGGGTCAAATCATACGGTGATAATTCAACAGTAACTTTGTCACCTGGCAGTATACGAATGAAATGCATGCGGATTTTACCGGATACGTGAGCAAGCACTTTGTGCCCGTTCTCCAGCTCTACGCGGAACATCGCGTTCGGTAGAGGCTCAATCACGGTTCCTTCCACTTCAATTACGTCTTCTTTCGCCATAAAGCCACTCTCCTTTCGTAAGCCGGTTTGCTTTGTAAGCATGTTATCCAACGGCAATCATACCACATCATGTGGTACAATCATACCCTGGTTAAGATTTCATAGCCATCTTCAGTAATCGCAATCGTATGTTCAAAGTGCGCACACATTGAACCATCCACCGTAACGACTGTCCAGTCATCCGCCAGCGTTCGCACGTAGCGTTTGCCTGCATTCACCATCGGTTCAATTGCTAGTACCATGCCTGGCTTTAATCTTGCTCCGCGACCTGGAGGCCCGTAGTTTGGAATTTGTGGATCTTCATGCAAATCCCGTCCGATGCCATGACCTACATATTCGCGAACAATCGAGTATCCAGCTGCCTCCGCATATACTTGAATAGCATGAGAGATATCTGTCAGGCGTGCATCCGGTTTTGCCTTTGCAAGCCCTTCGAACAAAGATTGCTCTGTTACATCAAGCAGATGCTGGTTCTCTGGAGTGATCTGACCTACACCATACGTCCAGGCTGAGTCCCCATGATATCCTTCTACTTCCGCTCCAATGTCAATGCTGACGATATCTCCTTCATTCAACTTGCGTTTGCCTGGAATGCCGTGGACCAGCTCTTCATTAACAGAAATGCATATGCTGCCCGTAAAGCCTCCATAGCCTTTGAAAGAAGGTTTTGCTCCGTGTTTGCGAATAAAGCGTTCAGCAATGTCGTCGAGTTCAGCTGTTGTGATCCCCGGACGGACTGCTGTTTGCAGTTCTTTATGCGTGAGAGCGACAATTCGTCCCGCTTCTCTCATGATGTCGATTTCTGCTTTGGACTTGCAAATGATCATTGAGTTTGCCCTCTCAATACTTGTGCAACATCCTCAAACACCTTGTCTATATCTTGTTGCCCGTCGATATTACGGAGCAATCCTTTTACTTCATAGTACTTTAGAATCGGCGCAGACTGTTCGATGTTTACATCGAGGCGGGTCGCAACTGTTGCTTCGTTGTCATCATCCCGCTGGTACAACTCTCCGCCACACTTGTCGCAGATGCCTTCCTGGGAAGTTGGATTAAACACTACATGGTACGTCGCACCGCAGCTTCGGCAAATGCGTCGGCCAGTCAGACGTTCCAACAGGATGCTGCGATCAACATCGATATTAATCACATGGTCAATCTTGCGCGCAAGGCTCTCAAGCATTACATCAAGTGCTTCTGCCTGAGCGAGTGTACGCGGAAATCCGTCCAGCATAAAGCCTTTCTCACAATCAGCTTTGCCTAAACGCTCTTTCACAATACCGATTACCACTTCATCCGGTACAAGATGCCCCTGATCCATGTAGGACTTCGCCAGTTTCCCCATCTCTGTCTCATCTTTAATAGCTGCCCGGAACATGTCGCCTGTCGAAATGTGTGGAATACCAAACCCTTCAACAATGCGCTCCCCTTGCGTTCCTTTACCTGCTCCTGGCAAACCCATTAAGATAATATTCATTTCTACCCCTCCATACGTCAGTTAATGAACAGCCTTCTTTAGTACTACTTCTACTTAATAAAACCTTTGTAATGCCGTTTTACAAGCTGAGTTTCGATTTGCTTCATCGTATCGAGTGCAACCCCGATCACAATCAAGATGGTTGTTCCTCCGACCCGAATGCTAGCCGGAAGTCCACTTACTGTGGAGAATACCATCGGCAAAATCGAGATCACGGCCAAAAATACCGCGCCTGCCAACGTAATTCGGTTTAATGTTCGAGTAATATACTGGGCTGTCTCATCTCCTGGACGTATTCCCGGGATATATCCGCCGTTCTTTTTCATGTTGTCAGCCATCTGTGTCGGATTAACCTGAACGAACACGTAGAAGTACGTGAATCCAAGAATAAGCAGCACATACAGCACGATGCCAATCCAATTACTTGTGCCCATTGTCTGGATGTTAAACGTCTGGATCACCCAGTTTGCCACCGGATTCCCCGCCCAGAATTGAGCAATCGTTGGCGGAAAAATAACTAAAGACAGAGCGAAGATTACAGGAATAACCCCGGCACTGTTTACTTTTAACGGGATGTGAGTCGATTGACCCCCATACATCTTGCGACCAACCACACGCTTTGCGTACTGCACGGGTATCTTGCGGATGCCCTGCTGAACATACACAACAGCCATAATGATCAAGATAATCGCCAGTACAATTCCGATGACTTTCACGATGTTTAAGAACATCTGATCAGACGCACCCATAAACTCGGTCGCATAGAGCTGTTTAGCTCCATTCGGAATCGCAGCGACGATCCCCGCAAAGATAATGATCGAAATCCCGTTTCCGATGCCCTTCTCGGTAATTTGTTCACCGAGCCACATCAGGAATGCTGTACCCGCAGTCAGTACAATTGCGATTAACGCATATGTTGTGAAAGAAGGATCTTTAACAAGCCCTGGCATCATTCGGTTAAACCCGATTGATAGCCCGGTTGCCTGGATCAACCCGAGAACAATTGTTCCATACCGAGTGAACTGGGCAATTTTGCGCCGACCAATGTCTCCCTCTTTCGACCACTGCGTGAATGTCGGTATGACATCCATAGATAAAAGCTGCATGATAATAGAGGCGGTGATGTATGGCATAATCCCCATCGCGAAGATGGAGAAATGGGACAATGCACCACCAGAGAATGTATTCAGAAACCCAAACACATTGTTCTGCTGCGACAGTTGCTCAAGTACCGATACATTAATATTAGGTACCGGAACAAAGCTGCCAATCCGAAAGACGACAAGCATCAAAAGGGTAAAAATCACCTTTCGACGCAAGTCGGCAATCTTGAATATATTGGCAACAGTGGAGAACATTAGATCACCTCGGTTTTTCCGCCGAGAGCCTCAATCTTTTCAACTGCAGATTGAGAGAACTTCTGGGCTTGAACCGTCAGCTTAACGTTTAATTCTCCGTTCCCTAAAATCTTAACGCCATCACGGACGTTTTTGATGATGCCTGCTTCAAGCAGAGCTTCAGGTGTAACAACCGTATCAGCAGTGAACTTGTTCAGCTGCTCCAGACCCACAATCGCGAACTCTTTGCGGTTCGGATTTGTGAAGCCACGTTTTGGCAAACGACGGTACAGCGGGTTTTGACCACCCTCGAAACCAGGACGAACACCACCGCCTGAACGGGAGTTCTGACCTTTGTGACCGCGACCAGCAGTTTTGCCGTTACCGGAACCAATACCGCGACCTACGCGATTGCGCGTTTTACGGGAACCTTCAGCAGGTTGAATTTCGTGTAACTTCATCGTTGCACCTCCTCTGTATCGCAAAATATATATTACGCTTCGATTTCTTTAACTTCAACCATATGTTTTACTTTTTCCACCATACCGCGCATTGCAGCGTTGTCTTCTTTAACAACTGTTTGATGGATTTTGCGAAGACCAAGAGCAGCTACAGTAGCTTTTTGGTTTTCTGTGCGACCAATCAGGCTGCGTTTAAGAGTAATTTGCAGTTTCGCCATGAGTTAAGTTCCTCCTAACCTAAAAGCTCTTCCGCAGTCTTACCGCGAAGCTTTGCAACTTGATCAACAGTTTTCAGGCGGCTTAAGCCTTCAAGTGTTGCATTTACCATGTTGATCGGGTTGTTAGATCCCAGAGATTTACTCAGTACATCGCCTACACCAGCAAGTTCGAGCACCGCACGAACCGGGCCACCAGCGATAACTCCAGTACCTTCTGAAGCAGGTTTCATAAATACGCGACCTGCGCCAAAACGTCCGTGTACTTCGTGTGGGAGTGTAGTTCCTACGAGCGGAACTTTAATCAGGTTTTTCTTTGCATCTTCGATGGCTTTACGGATTGCATCCGGCACCTCTTGAGCTTTACCCATACCTGTGCCAACGTGTCCGTTCTTATCGCCAACGACTACTAGAGCGCTGAAGCTGAAGCGACGGCCACCTTTAACAACTTTTGCTACGCGGTTAATGGCAACAACTTTCTCTTCGAGCTCCAGGTTGGAAGCGTCAATACGCATGAAGTTCCCTCCTTATATAAGGATTTTCGATCAGATAATTAGAATTGCAGGCCAGCTTCACGAGCAGCATCTGCAAGAGCTTTAACACGTCCATGGTAGAGATATCCACCGCGGTCAAATACAACTTCTTTTACGCCTTTTTCGATCGCACGTTTTGCCACGAGTTCGCCGACTTTTGCAGCAGACTCCTGGTTACCGCCGTGACCGAGTTGGCCTTTCAGTTCCGGATCAACAGTAGAAGCAGCAGCGAGTGTTACACCTGCTACGTCATCAATCAGTTGAGCGTAGATGTGGTTCGAAGAACGATATACGTTCAGGCGCGGCATTTGAGCTGTGCCAGTTACTTTCTTACGAACACGCAGATGTCTTTTCTTGCGGCTTTTGTTTTTATCCTGTTTCGTAATCACGTACTTTCACTCCTTTCCTTACAATCGCCTTAGCGATTACTTCTTACCAGTTTTACCTTCTTTACGACGTACGCGCTCACCTTGGTAGCGAATACCTTTACCTTTGTAAGGCTCTGGTCTGCGGACAGCACGGATTTCAGAAGCGATTTGGCCTACACGCTCTTTGTCGATACCTTTGACAATGATTTGTGTTTGAGCCGGCACTTCGAATTCGATGCCTGCTTCCGGAGTGATTTCAACCGGATGAGAGTAACCCACGTTCAGAGTCAGGTTCGAGCCGCTTTTCGCTGCACGGTAACCTACACCAACGAGTTCAAGTGTTTTAGAGAATCCGTTCGTTACACCTTCTACCATGTTGGCGATGACGCTACGAGTTGTACCATGCAGAGCACGGTGCAGTTTGTTATCAGAAGGACGCTCAACGTTAATTTCGCTGCCTTCGATTTTTACGATTACTTCGCTATGAAGTGCACGAGTCAAAGTTCCTTTCGGTCCTTTAACTGTCAGGTTTAATCCATCAAGAGTCACTTCAACGCCGGCTGGGATTACAACCGGTTTTTTACCAATACGGGACATTCGTTACACCTCCGTTCGTTGTCGAATGTATTACCAAACGTATGCTAATACTTCGCCGCCAGCTTGCTGTTGACGAGCTTGTTTATCAGTCATAACACCTTTAGATGTAGAGATAATCGCGATTCCAAGTCCGCCCAGAACGCGTGGAATCTCAGTATTTTTTGCGTATACACGCAGGCCTGGTTTGCTGATGCGTTTCAGACCGTTAATTACGCGCTCATTGCCCGTACCGTACTTCAGGAAAATACGGAGGATGCCTTGCTTGTTATCTTCCACATATTCAACGTCACGTACAAAGCCTTCTTCTTTCAGAATGTTGGCGATGTCGCGCTTGATTTTGGAAGCAGGCACTTCCAATTTCTCATGACGCACCATATTGGCATTGCGAATACGTGTAAGCATATCTGCAATTGGATCTGTCATTACCATATGTTTAACCTCCTTCCCGTTCTCAGGGATTACCAGCTTGCTTTTTTAACTCCAGGTAGTTGACCCTGGTATGCTAAGTCGCGAATACAAATCCGGCAAAGTTTAAATTTGCGATACACTGAATGCGGACGTCCGCAACGTTCGCAACGAGTATAAGCTTGCACTTTAAACTTCGGCGTACGCTGCTGCTTCACGATCATGGATTTTTTAGCCACGTGTTTCCCTCCTTATCAAATAAAATCGGAGATTACTTGACGAAAGGAGCGCCGAGTTGTGTTAACAGTTCACGGGCTTCTTCGTCCGTATTTGCTGTTGTTACGATAACAATGTCCATACCACGGATGGCATCAACTTTATCGTACTCAATTTCCGGGAAGAGAAGCTGTTCTTTCAGACCGAGTGTGTAGTTACCGCGACCATCGAAAGCTTTCGACGAGATACCGCGGAAGTCACGAACACGCGGGAGAGAAATGTTGAACAGTTTATCTAAGAAGTGATACATACGCTCACCGCGCAGTGTCACTTTGCAACCAATTGGCATACCTTCACGAAGACGGAAGCCTGCGATTGATTTTTTCGCACGAGTGACAACCGGTTTTTGACCTGCGATTATTTCGAGTTCACGAACCGCACTGTCGAGGATTTTCGGATTGGCAACAGCCTCACCGAGACCCATATTGATAACAATTTTATCAAGCTTAGGCGCCTGCATTACGGATTTATAACCGAATTTTTGCATCATCGCCGGCATGATTTTTTCTTTGTATGTTTCAAACATTCTTGCAGCCATTCAAATGACCTCCTTTCCGACCTGACTACTATTCGATAACTTCGCCAGATTTTTTCGCGATACGAACTTTCTTTCCGTCTACAATCTTGTGACCAATACGAGTCGGTTCACCTGTTTTCGGATCTGCGATCATTACGTTGGAAGAGTGAATTGCTGCTTCCTGTGTAACGATGCCACCTTGCGGATTGTTCGGGTTTGGACGAGTGTGTTTCTTCACCATGTTCACACCTTCAACAAGCACACGGCCTGTTTTCGGGTAAGCAGCGAGAACGCGTCCTTTTTTGCCTTTATCTTTACCGCTGATAACAACAACGTTATCACCAGTTTTCACGTGCAGTTTAATGCGTTCGGACATGACGGCACCTCCTTGTCATTCAACTTAATGCCTTTTTTTCAGGAATTACAGTACTTCAGGAGCCAGAGATACGATCTTCATGAAGTCTTTATCACGAAGTTCCCGGGCAACTGGTCCGAAGATACGAGTTCCGCGCGGGCCTTTGTCTTCGCGGACGATTACAGCTGCGTTTTCATCAAAGCGGATATAAGAGCCGTCTTTACGACGAGCACCAGTTTTCGTCCGTACGATTACCGCTTTAACTACGTCGCCTTTCTTAACAACGCCACCTGGTGTTGCTTGTTTTACCGAGCAAACAATAATGTCACCGATGTTAGCGAATTTGCGGCCAGAGCCACCGAGAACTTTAATACACATAAGTTCTTTCGCACCGGAGTTGTCGGCTACACGTAAACGAGTTTGAGTTTGGATCACGGAGAGTCCCTCCCTTCAGATGTAACTAAACGTTCGTTCAAATATTAGATAATAACGGCTTTCTCAACCACTTCAACGAGTCTCCAGCGCTTGTCTTTAGACAGCGGGCGAGTTTCCATGATTTTTACAAGATCACCGATTTTCGCTGTGTTCTGCTCATCATGAGCTTTGAACTTCTTGGAGTATTTCACGCGCTTTCCGTAAAGCGGGTGCGTTTTGTATGTTTCAACAAGAACAACAATGGTTTTATCCATTTTGTCGGAAACAACTTTACCAAGAACAGCTTTACGTGCGTTGCGTTCTACTGCCATGTGGTATGCCTCCCTCCTGATTTAATTAGCCAATGCCTAATTCACGTTCACGAAGAACGGTTTTTGCACGCGCGATAGCCTTACGAACCTGGCCAATTTGTGCAGTGTTATCTAATTGACCTGTCGCTAATTGAAAACGGAGGTTGAAAAGCTCTTCCTTCATAGAAGAAACTTTCTGTTCGATTTCGGCAGTGGTTAAGTTGCGAATTTCATTAGCTTTCATTTGCGTCACCACCCACTTCTTCCCGTTTTACAAACTTACATTTAACCGGAAGTTTGTGCATAGCCAGACGCATTGCTTCGCGTGCCGTTTCTTCCGGAACACCAGCCAGCTCAAACATAATCTTACCCGGTTTAACGATTGCTACCCATTTCTCAACAGAACCTTTACCGGAACCCATGCGGACTTCGAGAGGCTTTTGAGTAATTGGTTTGTCCGGGAAAATTTTAATCCATACTTTACCGCCACGTTTGATGTAACGAGTCATCGCAATACGCGCAGATTCGATTTGACGGTTTGTGATCCAGGAGGCTTCCAGAGCTTGCAGGCCGTATTCACCGAAAGCTACTTGAGTGCCGCCTTTGGCTTGACCTCTCATTTTTCCGCGGTGTTGTTTGCGGTGTTTTACGCGCTTAGGAATCAACATGATTATTTGCCTCCTTCCTCTTCAGTTCTTTTCTTCGCCTGAGGAAGAACTTCTCCACGGTAGATCCATACTTTCACGCCGATTTTTCCGTACGTAGTATCAGCTTCAGCAGTACCGTAATCAATGTCAGCACGCAGTGTGTGAAGTGGAACTGTACCTTCGCTGTATCCTTCAGAACGAGCGATATCCGCGCCACCAAGACGGCCGCTTACCATTGTTTTAATACCTTGTGCACCAGCACGCATTGTGCGTTGCAGAGACTGCTTTTGTGCACGACGGAAAGAAATGCGGTTTTCGAGCTGACGAGCGATGCTCTGCGCTACGAGGTTTGCATCCATATCCGGGTTTTTGATTTCATTGATGTTGATGTGAACTTTCTTGCTTGTCAGGCTAGACAGTGCTTTGCGCAGTTTTTCAACTTCGCTACCGCCTTTACCGATTACCATGCCTGGCTTAGCAGTGTGAATTGTAACATTTACACGGTTAGCTGCGCGCTCGATTTCTACTGTAGAAACGGAAGCGTCTTTCAGCTGGTCTTTAACGAATTGACGGACTTTCAAGTCTTCGTGAAGAAGAGTAGCATAGTCTTTATCTGCGAACCATTTGGATTCCCAGTCACGAATAACGCCTACACGAAGTCCAATCGGGCTAACTTTCTGACCCACTCGCTATCCCTCCTTATTTTTCAGATACTACAACCGTAATGTGGCTAGTACGCTTGTTGATTCGGCTTGCGCGACCCATTGCGCGCGGGCGGAAACGTTTCAGCGTCGGGCCTTCATCTACAAATACTTTGCTTACGACTAATTCGTTCGCATCTAAGTTCATGTTGTGCTCAGCATTCGCAACAGCAGAGAGCAACACTTTCTCGATTACTGGAGAACCAGCTTTCGGAGTGTGCTTCAGGATTGCAAGAGCCTCACCTACTTGCTTACCTCGGATCAGGTCTACAACGAGACGAACTTTACGAGGTGCAATACGGATATAACGAGCTACCGCTTTTGCTTCCATAGTGAGTGACCTCCTCTCTTAACTTGAAATCCGAGTATTACCGTCTCGTCTTCTTGTCAGTATCTACGTGACCTTTGAAGGTACGAGTTGGAGCAAATTCTCCAAGTTTATGTCCGACCATATCTTCGGTTACATATACAGGTACATGCTTGCGACCATCGTACACTGCAAATGTGTGACCGATGAAATCTGGGAAGATTGTGGAGCGACGAGACCAAGTTTTAATAACTTTTTTGTCTTCTTTCGCGTTATGCTCTTCGACCTTTTTCA
The DNA here is from genome assembly GCF_028471905.1 of Aneurinibacillus uraniidurans. Lineage (NCBI taxonomy): Bacteria > Bacillati > Bacillota > Bacilli > Caryophanales > Paenibacillaceae > Aneurinibacillus > Aneurinibacillus uraniidurans. Next base: position 3,673,226 of record NZ_CP116902.1, read on the forward strand.
TGAGGTGGTCATCTACAAAAGGTCCTTTTTTTAAGCTGCGTCCCATGAACGAACCTCCCTTCGTGATAGAAGTGCGGTTTCAAATGACCGCACCGTTATGCCATTATTTTTTGCGGCTACGAACAATATACTTGCTAGAGTGCTTGTTTTTCTTGCGAGTTTTCGCACCAAGCGTCGGTTTACCCCAAGGAGTGAGTGGACCACTACGACCGATCGGAGCGCGACCTTCACCACCACCGTGCGGGTGATCATTCGGGTTCATTACGGAACCGCGAACCGTTGGACGCTTGCCTAACCAGCGAGAGCGACCTGCTTTACCGATGTTGATCAGTTCATGATCTCCATTACCTACGCCACCGATTGTAGCGCGGCACTCTTTACGAATCATACGAGTTTCACCAGAAGTGAGGCGTACGATTGCGTAATCGCCATCGCGACCGAGCAATTGAGCTGATGTACCAGCAGAACGAACCAGCTGTCCACCTTTGCCTGCTTTCAGTTCGATGTTGTGGATTGTTGTACCTACCGGGATCTTTTCGAGCGGCAGTGCGTTACCCACTTTGATATCTGCATCTACGCCAGATTCGATAATCGTGCCAACTTGAAGTCCTTGCGGAGCCAAGATGTAACGTTTCTCACCATCTGCATAGTTGATAAGAGCAATATTAGCTGAACGGTTCGGATCGTATTCGATTGTTGCTACACGACCTGGGATACCGTCTTTGTTACGTTTGAAGTCAATGATACGGTACTTCTGCTTATGACCGCCACCATGATGACGAACAGTAATTTTACCCTGGTTGTTACGACCAGCGTTTTTGCTTTTCGGAGCAAGCAAGGATTTTTCCGGCTTCGAAGTAGTGATCTCTTCGAAAGTGGATACTGTCATCTGACGACGAGCAGGAGAAGTCGGTTTGTACTTTTTAATTGCCATTTGTTTTCCCTCCTTCGCTCTGTCTTTAGATATTAAATGCCTTCGAAGAATTCGAGAGCTTTGCTATCTTCGCTTAATTGAACGATTGCTTTTTTCCAATCAGAACGTTTACCTAAATATTTACCTACGCGCTTCGGTTTACCTTTAACACGCAATGTGTTTACGTTCAGAACTTTCACGTCGAAGATGCGTTGAACAGCATCTTTGATTTCTGTTTTGTTTGCACGTAAATCAACTTCAAATACGTATTTGTTGCTAGACATCATGTCAGCAGTACGTTCGGTAATGACCGGGCGCTTGATAATATCACGAGGATCTTTCATTATGCAAGCACCTCCTCAACTTTTGCCACTGCATCTTGCGTGATGATCATTTTGTCATGATGCAGTACATCAAGAACGTTGATCCCGCTAGCAGAAACAAATTTTACACCAGGAATGTTGCGAGCAGACAATGCAACGTTGTCGTTGTAGTCGCCTGTTACAACAAGAACTTTTTTCGAAGCGTTCAGACTTCCAAGCACTTGAACCATTTCTTTTGTTTTCGGTGCATCGAAGTTCAGAGCGTCAAGAACAATAACTTCATCGCTTTGCACTTTAGAAGACAGTGCAGATTTGATCGCCAAACGACGAACTTTTTTCGGGAGCTTGTAAGAGTAGCTACGCGGAGTCGGTCCGAATACTACACCACCGCCAACCCATTGTGGAGAACGGATACTACCCTGACGAGCGCGTCCTGTTCCTTTTTGTTTCCACGGTTTACGTCCACCACCGCGAACAGCGGAGCGGTTTTTCACAGCGTGTGTACCAGCGCGAAGGGAAGCCTGCTGCATGATTACATAATCAGCAAGTACCGCTTCGTTCGGCTCGATTCCGAATACTGTATCATTCAGTTCGACTTCGCCTACTTGAGCGCCAGTTTGGTTGAAAAGTGTTACTTTAGGCATTGCGAGTCCTCCTTTCTTAATTAGTTGCTACCTTTTACAGCGTTTTTTACAGTTACGAAGCTGTTTTTCGGGCCCGGAATTGCGCCTTTTACTAACAGCAGGTTACGTTCTGTATCAATTGAAACGATCTCAAGGTTCTGGATTGTGATCTGCTCGCCACCCATACGACCTGGCAATGCTTTACCTTTCAGTACGCGGTTAGCAGCGATTGAACCCATTGAACCTGGACGACGATGGTAACGGGAACCGTGAGCCATCGGTCCGCGAGATTGACCGTGACGTTTGATCGCACCAGCGAAACCTTTACCTTTTGAAGTACCGGTTACGTCAACGATGTCTCCCTCTGCAAAAATATCAGCTTTAATCTCTTGACCTACTTCGTATTGACCGAGGTCTACATTACGAAGTTCACGAACGAAGCGCTTAGGCGTTGTGTTAGCTTTCGCTGCATGGCCTTGTTCCGGTTTGTTTGTACGAACTGCTTTCTTGTCAGCAAAGCCGATTTGAATCGCTTCGTATCCGTCAGTTGTTGCATCTTTCTTCTGAAGAACAACACACGGACCCGCTTCGATAACAGTTACCGGAATAACAATGCCTTCTGGAGTGAAAACTTGAGTCATTCCAACCTTTTTACCTAAGATTCCTTTGGTCATGATAGCCACCTCCTATTAAGTAATCAATTAATATATGTTTTCGTTCATTGCATTCAGCTTACAGCTTGATTTCAATGTCAACACCTGATGGCAGGTCAAGACGCATAAGCGAATCAACTGTTTGCGGTGTTGGGTTCACAATATCGATCAGACGCTTGTGTGTGCGCATTTCGAATTGCTCACGGGAATCCTTATATTTGTGTACCGCACGAAGAATCGTGAAGACGTTGCGTTCTGTCGGAAGCGGAATCGGGCCAGAAACTTCTGCACCTGAGCGCTTTGCAGTATCAACAATCTTTTCTGCGGACTGATCAAGAATTCTGTGATCGTATGCTTTCAAGCGGATACGAATTTTTTGCTTTGCCATTGTAGTCCCTCCTTTGTCGCCTATTTTGATAAATAGACATTCTCAGCGAAAAAACCCGACAACCGGCCATGGCATCGGAGCCTGGTGTGTCAGCAACCTCCCGCGTCATCGCGTCTACAAACCAACATTCAAAGTATATCAAAAACGCCTAGTGAATGCAAGTTTTTTCTACATCTAGATTATTTTTTTATTCAATAACCCAGACCTTGAACATTTTATCCTATCCCTTTAAAAATTGCAAGGTGAGTATTTCAACTTTTTTTATGTAAGATTTGACCAGCTTCAGTATAAAAACATCTAATCTACATACGTTAAGCATGTACATCTTAGTAAAGACGAAGGGATATGATTACCATGGCACAGAAGAATAAGAAGAAACAAGAAATCCAGGATGTTCATACACTTATTAATGAAATAGAAAAAACACCTGCTATGGTTCATGTAGCTGATAAAATTGAACAGGATGAGGTTAATCACAAGGATACCGGCATTACAAACAACTAAAATGAAAAAGAGAAAGGGTACAGGTCCCCTTTCTCTTTTTCATTCCTTCTTTACTATAGCTTTATGCCTGATTGATCCGACGATTGATTTCACGGCTTAATTCAGCCAGTTCCCCTGCCATTTGCGCTACATTACTCGCCGCATCACGCATTTCCTCTGACACCATCTCCAGATTTTTAATGTCGCTCGTTACTTGTTTGATACTGGTTAGCGACGCTGAAATCGCCTTCAAAATCCCCTGGAAGCTTGATCTCGCCTCAGAAGCATGACTGGTTCCCGCTTCTACTAGGCTTGTGGTACCCTGCAAGGAATTGACAACATCTTGTACATCCGCCTGTGAAATCTGCACAAGGTCGGAAATTTTGGTGAGTGCTTTACTTGTATCATCAGCAAGTTTTTTGACCTCATTTGCGACAACCATGAAGCTGCGTCCATGTTCTCCTCCGGCCCGTGATGCTTCAATCGCTGCGTTAAGTGCGAGGATGTTAGTCATCTTGGAAATCTTCTGGATAAACTCGATAATGGATTCAATCTGATTGGAGCTATCGCTCAGCTTGGCAATCTTCTGCTGAACCGATTCAAAGAAGCTCTCGATCTGCTCCATCGTATCGAACGTCTGATCAATAATGTGTTCGCCAGCGGTTGCATGCTTCATAATATTTTCTGAGCTTTCCTCTATATTTTGAGCATCGTTATAGACTTTCTCTGTTGCATAAAACATCTCACTAGCAGAAGAACTCGTCTGCTCCGCCGTCGCTGCTAGCATCTCACCAGATCCAACCAATTTATGCTGTACCTGCTTGATTTCTTCCTGTACGCGCATGCGGTCTTTAATGTAGATAGCGATGTACGACTCCATAATAATCTGTGTATCCAGATTTATAAGAGCTGAGATGGCTGTTACCAACTCAATACCACGCTCAAGATCACGCGTTGCGTATTTCTCCATAATTTTGCGAATGAAAAATTCCATGATCAGTTGATTCGCAGCAATATACCAACTCGGCAGAAGCCGCACCCTGTTGTGTACGTTACCAATCTTCATGCGATAGTTTACATATTCCATATCAATCTGATCCGTTGCAAGGGTACCGCAGTACATCTTAAACGTCTTACCAAGCCGTTCTACTGTTGAATGCTCTTGAATAATACCTTTCAGTTCATCTGTATTCATCAACTTATCATAAAAAATCTCAACTAATTCGTCCGCTACATCTTCCACGAACCCCTTGCTTTCGGCCAATAATTTTAAGCGCTTGGGTGTAAGGTTGAGAAATTCTTTGCGCTTTTCAAGCTCTGTTTCAGTCATATGTTGAAACACATTAGGCCGTCCGCTCTTTACAAGTTCATTGTAGTCATCAAGCATCTGTTCTTTTGTCTCACTATGCATATTTCTTTTCCCCACCTTTAGTCTCCCCTTCTCTATGTATATCGCCTTTTCTCATAAAGAGGTAATAATAATCATATTTTACCATAATATTGCACAAAATGATGGTTAAATAATGCTTTATAAGGTGAAAATTGTATAATGATGTATGATACATCGGGGGCAGATAATCCACCCTCCCCATCAATTCAATCGCTGTGTCGACTCCAGATCATTTCCCCGAAATGGCTGAACCTGCTTCTGTACAAAATCAGGAGAAATCCGTGCAAAAAACATGGCAGCAGCTCCTTCCCAAATTTATTCTTGTTCAACAGCTGGTATAAAACGATCTCATCCTTCACAGGCTAACAGAAGAAAGCGGAGGTGTTAGCACATGGAACCCACTCAGTTACCCATTAGTCAGGAGCAGCTTGTACAGGCGTGGCAACAAACAATCTCCTCTACTTTCCATCCGACAGACCGGGTGGAAGTAACAGCCGATACACGTAATCCACAGTCTCTTCTGATTCATGTTCATACAGCCGGACACTCAAATTATTCATTCGACTATGAATGCCGCTACGTTGATCCGCGCGAAGTACAAGTTCGTCTAATCGAGATGCAAGAAAACGGCTATGCTATTTCACGGCCGAGCGCAGATATTGAAGATTTATCAGAGAGCTATATCCGGCACATTCACGAGTGTGCACAGACGCTCCATCCGACTACCCATCCACACTAAAGTAGAACGGAGGATACACCTGATGACCAAAAATCATAACCCCGGCGTTGATAAAAACCTGCAAAATGTCGTAAAGGACTTAAATCAAGTGAAAGCTGGAAGTTTCCATGCCCAGCAAATTCAGCAGGATGTGAATGATCGACGCCACCAGGATGACATGAATCACGATGAATAAGATTCAAAAAACACTACCTGACAGGGGCATTTGCTGTCAGGTAGTGTATCGTTACAAGATTTTTTTGATATGAACTTCTTTTTCTTCAGCTAGGTCCACAATCTTTGGCTGCTTCATCGGGCGATTCACACGGTTAAAATATACTTTTACAATTGGCGTCACACCGCTGTTTTTCCGGACATTAATCACCACACCTGTCTCCCCTGTAGAAAGAGCAACAAGCGAGCCAAGCGGGTATACAGCAATGTGCTTACAAAATACATCCACTACCTTTCCATCAAAGCACTTGTTCTTTCCTTCCATGAGAATTCCAAGCGCTTCACGTGGCAACTTTCCATTCATATTTACAAGTGTGTCGTATTCCTCCACTACCGCTACAATTCGGCTAGATAGCGGAATTTCGTCCTTCTTCTTTCCGGATGGATAGCCACTTCCATCCCAACGCTCGTGATGATTCAACACCATATCTGCTACCGAGCTTGGCATCCCCATTTCTCTCAGAATGTAATAGCCATATCGTGAATGTTCAGCAAACTGTGCTTTCTCATAGCTGCTCAATTCCTTGCCAGTAATTAAAAACGGCATCTCCCGCAGCCCCACATCATGCAAAAATGCACCCATTCCAATACAGTACACTTCTTCATCAGACAGATTCATCAATCCACCAACAAGCATGGAAAGCACACCAGAATTGATGATGTGGTTGTAGAAGGAGTCATTATCAAGTACGCGAAGTTCCATTAAAAGCGAAAGTAAATCCTCATTATTCAGCACTTGATGCATCATCGGGCGCACACATGCAGCCACATCATACACCTGGTCACTCAGATTCGCTCCCCGATCATTCGGAGCATAGAGCGCCAACCTTTCTTCACTCATCTGTAAAAGCTTCTGTTTTAAAGAGTCTATCGGGTTCAGCATTAACGTATACCGATCATTGATAGCAACAGATAAAATCGAGCGCTTCTCAAGTGATGAAATTACCGCCTCATTCAGCGTTACTCCTGCTTTTACAAGCACCATGTGCGTCCGCGGACAAGTCACATCTTCCTTGACCACCATGCCCGGACGAAGTTCACGAACTGGAACCCGATCCATACGGCTCCCTGCCTTTCTCTATAGAAATTACAGATGGGCTTCCATCTCAATAGAAGCCAGTTTTTTGTCCTGTACCTGAATATGAGTAATCAACCATTCCAGCAGTTCGTTTTTTAATGTCTGTACAAGCGCCTCTGTGATCCCGTTCTCTTCAATCTGTATTTTTAGCGCAAACATCTTCTTAATAAAAAGCGAATGCTGGTCACGGTGCAATTCAAACTCTTCATATAAAGAACGCATCATAACATTTTCTTCGCTTTTAAAATGGAACAATGTATACTGCAACACATAGCCAACGGTATCTTCAATAAATTCCTCATCATTCTGTTGAATAGCGTCTAGGAACATATTGATGCGATCAATCAGTTGATGATGTTGGGCATCTACAAATTCAATTCCAGTGTATAGGTCATCTGTAAATTCTACTTTTGTAATTTCTTCACTCATTCCTTCTCCCCCTCATACAGTGATCACCATTTATAGCGGGATACTTCTTTCTGATGAATCGTAGCCAGGTGCTTATCCCGAATCTTAATGTGATTAACCAGCCAGTCCACCAGATCAGTTTTCAGCGTGGCTACAAGTTCAGGTGTAACACCATCTGCTGCGATTTTACGCTTTATCCGATATACATTCTTAATGAATTTGGAATGCTCATCTCGATGTGAGGAAAAACCTGGATATGAGTCTTTAATCATAATGCCCTCTTCGGCACTAAAATGCTCAATTACATACTCAGCCAGATAATCCACTGTCTGTAGCGTAAGCGTCGTATCATTCTGATCGGCTACCCGAAAAAACTGGATAATTCGCTCGAACAATTCACGATGCTGGTCATCAACAATGCCAATACCTGTTTCTAGATCGGAACTCCATTGAATGTCCACTCTGCTTCCTCCTTCTTATGATGGAGCTTTTTCCCTTAATTTTACTACCATTATACTAAATTATGAGAAAATAATCACATATTATTTTGAATATTTAAACTTTTTATCCTGAATGGAATGAGCATGCTATGATAATAAGAAAAAAGGAGAGTGCTTACATGTCTGATCTAACCCTTACACCCGGTACACTTGTTACAGCTTCCTATAAATCAGGTGAGTATATCGGAGAAATCATCGAGCTTTATCCGCCACGTGTAGCTGTCGTCAAAATTCTGGCCGTACAAAAACACCCGGCGCAGGGAGATCTGCACCATCCGTTTGCCACAGATGTGCCGCTCTTCCACCAACGCCGGGCGCTCTCATATCAAGAGAAGGCATCCGCTCCACTTGCTTCGGTTCGTCTATATATCGGTGATGTGCCAGACTATAAGGAATCTCTCCTAGCAGCACTGGATAGCGAAATCCAAAAGCTGCAACAGGATGACTCCGAATGGGCACAACGCTCTCTTTCTGAACTCCATGCTCTTCAAAATGAATACCGTACCCTATAACTATTCCATCTCTTCTTCATCAGGCCGTTCTTCTGCTTTTTTTGCAGACAGGCGGCCTGATTTGCGTACGGCTTCCCGCAGCAAAAACTCAATGTGTGTGTTTACACTTCTGAATTCATCGGCTGCCCAGCTCTCCAGTGCCTCATACAATTTCGGATCGAGCCGAAGAAGAAATCGTTTTTTCTCCGCCATTGCTTAGTAGAGAGAACCAGAATTAATAACAGGCTGGGCAGAACGTTCAGACACAATAGCAACCAGGAGATTGTTAATCATCGCTGCCTTGCGCTCTTCATCAAGCACAAAACCATCCTGTTCGAGCTGAGCAATTGCTAATTGTACCATGCCAACTGCCCCCTCCACAATCTGCTGGCGGGCAGAGACGATGGCACTAGCCTGCTGGCGCTGCAGCATCGCGCTTGCAATCTCTGTTGCATACGCTAAGTGTGTCAGTCTTGCTTCCATTACTTCAACTCCTGCTATTGTGAGCCGAGACTGTAACTCACGCACGAGTTCTTCCGCAATTTCTTCACCGTTCCCACGCAGACTGTATCCTTCTCCGTGCGCATGGTCATACGGATAACGACTTGCTACATAACGAAGAGCGGTCTCACTTTGAATTTCAACGAATGTCTCGTAATGATCAACATCAAACAGCGCTTTGGCCGAGTCTACCACTTTAAATACCACAACGGCTGCAATTTCAATCGGATTCCCTTCCACATCATTTACTTTCAAGCGTGCACTGTTAAAATTACGCACTTTGAGCGACACAGAACGACGTACTGCGAGTGGTACTGTCAACCATATTCCATTACTTGAAATGGTACCTAAATAGCGTCCAAAGAAAATAATTGCCTTTGCCTGGTTTGGCTGTACAATCACGATGCCGCTTGCAAGAAGAATCGCACCAATAAGCAAAAGTAGACCAAGTGGATTCTCCGTGAGCACCAGTAAATAAGCACCGCCCAACCCCATTAGTAGCAATAATAATATCCCAATAAAACCATTGATTGCAGCTACCTGCTTCTCCTTCATACTCGCTGCCTCCTTCTTATACACATTTGATATCTTTTTGATATCATTATGATATCATATTTGTATTTTATTTCAAGGTGTTAACATGCTACTTACTCCTTTACGATATAATTTCACCTTGATGTCTCGATACTTGTCTGTTGCTATAATGTCTGGCCCTCAAAATTCAAATTAATTGGCTCATCCGGCATTTCATCAATATCCTCAATATTTGTCGTTGGCACTTTCTCATCGACAACATCAAATCGCAAACTATCCACCCACATTATTCCTGTTCCACTCAACAAAAAACCAAACGCGATCGCTACACTATCCTGTGATACATCCAAAACAACCGAATATTGATTCCAGTTTGTCGTCCCTTTTATCGGACGATTACTCATATTATCGAATGCCAAAATGTCATCATATTTCCCGTCAATCCGCATCCATAAGCCTGCGTACGCTGTACTTTCTGTCTTAATAAAACCGGACAGGCGAAGCCGCTTCCCTTTGTATTTATCAGCTCTAAACATCTGCATCATCGTAACAAAACCATCCGCTTCTTTCCGCCCTGCTTTGATATATCCTGATGCTCTGCCCTGATGCACGTTTTGATAATCAATACCTGTTTCATATTCTGATGGGTGACTTCCACTAATCATCCATCCTTCAGGCAACAACGTATTTTCCATCCGAACCTCTCCTCCTGAATGATCCATTACCTGCAGGGAGTATGTACGATACCGCCCTGGCGTCATATAGAACATTTTTTTGAATGCACGTGTGAACGATTCCTGCGTCAAAAATCGATAGTCAAGCGCAATATCAAGAATCCTTCTCTCGGTGCTAATAAGTTCGTAAGCGGCCGCTGTTAGTCTTCTTTTTCGTACATAATCAGCAACATTGATTCCAACGATAGATTGAAAAAGTCGATGAAAATAATATGTGGAAAAAGCAGACTGTCTGGCCACTTGATCTAGCGAGATATCCTCCTTTAAATGATCTTCAATATATGCGATTCCCTGTTTAATTCTCGAAACGTATTCATCATAAAGCATGCTCACTCTTCCTTTTTCATCCTTTATGCGTAAATCATAGCACTGTCATTCGCTTCATATTTGATTTTTTTTGCTAAACTATTTTTCTTATACGATAAAAAAAGGAAAAAGCCATCGCTTTTTCCTTCTACTTCATTTTCATTTCTCTTACCGTCTTAACTAAAAGAAGTCATGCTAAGCATCCCCATAGCCAATAAACCAGTGAGTATGATGCTCCAGAAGATAATACCAATCGTCATCCAAAGTATAAGTTTTCGTGGATTAGCTCCAAATGACACGCCAATTGCCGCTCCGAACGGCGCACCTGTCAGGATCGGAGAGGCTAGCCCCAGCCCAATAATGCCGTACTTGTGCCAAATGCGCGCCATACGGCCTTGCTTCTTACTTTTTCGTTCCATTCTTTTTATAAGCCAGCTACGCAATGATTTCCCTAGAAAAATAATAATAACTGCGCTCATGATCGAGCCAGCAGCACTCAACACACATGTGATGACTGGATTGATATGCATGATAAATCCAAGCGGAATACCCGCCGATAACTCTAGTACGCTAGCTCCAAAAACCGAAACGTACTTCAACAACTCGCCCATCTTTCCACCCCGTTACATTTTTTCAATATTTATGTACGTTTATTTCTGCAACAAGGTTTCATTTTTTATCAAACTACTTATTTTATAGGTTGTATAAATGAATGATCGCTGAGTTTTTTCTGAACTTTTTCTCATACGACAAAAAACACTCATTTCTTTAGAAGTGAGTGTTTACGTACATACATATTTTAATGATGGGCCTAGGCTGACTCGAACAGCCGACCTCACGCTTATCAGGCGTGCGCTCTAACCAACTGAGCTATAGGCCCGATATGGCGTGCCCGGAGAGACTCGAACTCCCAACCTTCTGATTCGTAGTCAGACACTCTATCCGATTGAGCTACGGGCACATCATGATTGTATATAAAACTGGTGCCGAGGACCGGAATCGAACCGGTACGGTAGTCACCTACCGCAGGATTTTAAGTCCTGTGCGTCTGCCAGTTCCGCCACCCCGGCAAATAAAAATGGAGCGGACAACGAGACTCGAACTCGCGACCCCGACCTTGGCAAGGTCGTGCTCTACCAACTGAGCTATGTCCGCACTTGATCTTTGTATAGTAAAAATGGTGAGCCATACTGGACTCGAACCAGTGACACCCTGATTAAAAGTCAGGTGCTCTACCAACTGAGCTAATGGCTCTTGCTGAATATACATGGATGCTGCCATAACATAAAAATAAGTAAAGATGCCGGCGAAAGGACTTGAACCCTCAACCCCCTGATTACAAGTCAGGTGCTCTACCAGTTGAGCTACACCGGCATATGGTGGAGGATGACGGGATCGAACCGCCGACCCTCTGCTTGTAAGGCAGATGCTCTCCCAGCTGAGCTAATCCTCCATTATGGTGACCCGTAGGGGATTCGAACCCCTGAATGCATGCGTG
>NZ_CP116902.1:3690000-3737500 GCF_028471905.1 Aneurinibacillus uraniidurans
AATAAAGTTGAAAAGATGATTCGCTGAGCTCGAAAGCTAGCTTATAATTAAATCGAAATTGATTGAACTCGCACACTCGAGTTTCACTGTTCAGTTTTCAAGGAACTTCATTGTCGCCTGTTTCATCTCAACAGCGACTTTATTATCTTATCAAATCAAAACTTAAATGTCAACATCTTTTTTAAGATTTGATTTTTTATGAATCGCCGCCTTACAGCGACAAGTAACAGATTATCATACATTCTCTATATTGGTCAACCCTCTAAATAAAAAAGCGCCCACTCTTTTGGACGCTTTTCTGATTATCAAATTCCTTCATTGCACAGGAGCTGTTTCTCCTTCAATAGAAGCAGCTTCTTTCTCCATCTCATCAAGGTTCTTATTATTTTTCTCAATTGGTGACTTTTTATGATAGCGACCCAATACGGTACTCATTATAAAAATAGCCAGAATCGAGTAAGCGACTTCTACAACTGTAAAAACAGCAAGTGCAGAAAGCACAATGCATATATCCGATATCAGTATCGTTTTCCCAGGATGAATTCCATAGCGACGATCTAAGAATAATGCCAGAATATTAATTCCCCCAAGCGAAGAATTACTACGAAACAATACTGTTAGCCCGAATCCAAGTAATGCCCCACCAACAACTGCACCAATAATCGTATATGGCACTTCGATTTTAAGAAAACTATCCATTAGGTCTGTCATGATAGACAGCAGTGTTACACTCAAAAAAGTCTTTAGTGTAAAATGAACACCTAACTGACGGATAGATAAAAAGTAAAACGGAATGTTAATTACAAAGAACAGCACTCCGATAGAAAGTCCTGTTACACGGTGGAGAATTAATCCCATCCCCGCAGTGCCCCCAAGTACGATATGCGAAGCGGCGAAAACCCGTATACCTAACGCTACTAGCATACAGCCTGTAATAATCATGATCATTTGTTTCTTCCAACTCATGTTCATCTGTTTCACCCCTCCTCCATACAATCCCATTAAAAGTGTTTTCATTCATGTTTTTATGCATAATTATATAGATAATATTTAACTGTACAAATACTTATATCTAACTATACCATGCTTAAACACTTTATATCCATGAAAAACAAAGCACATCATTTAATTCGAAATAATAAAAAAACTTTATAATCCTTAACTTCTATATTCATTTATATAAATATTTATTCAAAAAAAGCGTTAAAGCGATAAAGCGTATACTGCGGTATCCCTATCTACTGTAATCCGGTATACTAAACTTAGGCAGTGACTATTACACTAGTCTGAAAGGAGAGTTCTATGTCCATCATTGTTTATTCTGCACCAGGTTGTAGCACATGTGAGCTTGTCAAAAACTTTCTCCGAGAAAAAGAATATGATTTTGAAGTGCGCGATCTTCTAGCTAACCGCGAGTACCAGAAAGAAGTCGAAGCTTTTGGGCTACTGGGTATTCCCGTAACTGTTATAAACGGGAAGGCAATCAAAGGGTTTGATCCTGGTGCATTAGAACGTATGCTTACGGAATAACAAATAAAAAAGGCGGCCTAAAGCCGCCTTTACGTGTTTAAATCCGCTATGTTTCCTGTAGACATATACAACGTCCACTCTCCAATATTGGTGGCATGGTCGCCAATTCTCTCTAGCGCTTGAATCACTTTAAAAAGCTGTACGCCTTCCTGTACATAGTCAGATTCACTTTCCATACTTCGCTCTAAATAAATAAAACATCGACTGTAATACGCATCAATTACATCATCCATATCATCAAGAGACCGAAGCTGCCGAGTATCTCCCATTTTAAGTGCACGCACGCTCAAGGAAAGTATCTCCTGAACACTTGCTGCCATATCAGGTATCTCAAACAATGGTACTTTCTGCGGCTTTCCTTCAAGGCGAACTACCACATTCGCAATATCACCCGAAAGATCTCCAATCCTCTCTAGATCCGTAACAACTTTTAGATAGGCACCAATCGTTCGAAGATCTTTTGCTACCGGTGCCTGGCGTGCAATCAAACTGAGTCCCATCTTAAAAATACGTGCCGCAAGCACATTAAGCTTTTCATCTCGTACAACAACTTCTTTTGCCTGTTTCACACTTCCAGCTTGAAAAGCTTTCCATGCCTGTAGGAATCCATTCTGTGCAATTTGCGCCATGTCTGCCACTTCATTTTTTAGCGTCAGCATATTTCGCTCCTGCATGGCCATCATTCACCAACCTTATTATGAGGTTCACGTTCAGTATGAACACTAATCATACCGAAAAAATATTAATCTTCTGTAAAGATAACTTAAATATTACGTGATATCCTTTTGGGCTAAAAAGGACAAAACCCGGGTAGTCTCCCCTACTGTAGTATAGTAAACTATAAATATGAATACTTTTTGGAGGAAACTATGAAAACGAGAGGACGACCGGATTTCGTAATCCTGATCTTTACCCTGCTTTTCGTCGGATTCGGTATCGTCATGGTATACAGCGCCAGTTCTGTCTATGCACTGAATCGGTTCCATACAGATACCTATTTTGTAAAGAAACAGCTGGTTGCTGCTTTCATTGGCTTAGTTGCCATGGCGTTTACCATGAATATTCCGTACACTTTTTATAAAAAGAACTTTGTCCGGATTGCATGTGGGGTTATCCTATTACTTGTTCTCGTGCTCATTCCCGGCATTGGTTTATGGCGAAACGGGGCACGTAGCTGGCTCAACCTGGGTGTTTTTCAACTCCAGCCAGCTGAGTTTGCCAAGCTGGCGGTCATTATTTATCTGTCTGCGTTTATTTCTAAAAAGGGACAGCAAATCGAGACCTGGAAGAAAGGGCTCCAACCAGCCATTATTGTTATCGGAGTCTTTGGCGTTTTGATTGCTTTACAGCCAGATATGGGGTCTGCTGCCATTCTTGGCCTAACAGCTGTCTCTGTTCTTGTAGCAGGTGGAGCTAAGTTCAAATACCTGATTCGTATTGCGATTCCGATCGCCGCAGCAGCTGTCGCTCTTATTGCTACCTCACCGTATCGCCTGAGCCGTGTAACGAATATTGGCGATCCATGGTCTGATGGCATGAATGGGCTTGGCAGTGGCTTTCAACTTGCGCATTCCTATTTTGCCATTGCACACGGCGGAATGTTCGGAACTGGTTTCGGAAAAAGTATTGAGAAGTATCTATATCTTCCTGAAGTGCAAACTGACTTTATTTTTTCCATTATCGGGGAAGAACTCGGATTCGCTGGTGCCACTTTATTTTTGATACTGTTCACTCTATATTTATGGCGCATTATTCTTGTTACAAGGCGTGTAAACGATTTGTTCGCCAATCTGATTGGCATTGGTGTCGCGAGTATGATTGCTATTCAGGCTCTTATCAATATTGGTGGTGTAACCGGGATGATTGCCATTACTGGCGTTCCTCTCCCCTTTATCAGCTATGGCGGCTCTTCCCTGCTGCTTAATATGCTCAGCATTGGCATTGTCCTTAGTATTTCACGCGAAGCCTATAGACAGGCTATACAAAAAGCAGAAGGAGCGAGCAAGTCTCCTGCCAATTCTTCAGTCATTCCATTCAATACCTCACGTCGCAAAGCATAGCATTTTTTTCACCAAAATCGATTCTAAAAAGAAAAAGGTTGATGGCATAATGCCATCAACCTTTTTCTATAGAAAACAGTAATTACTTCTGGATAGTAGCTACTGCACCAGCGCCTACAGTACGGCCACCTTCGCGAATCGCGAAGCGAGTACCTTCTTCCATAGCGATTGGGCTGATGAGTTCAACAGTGATCTCAACGTTATCGCCAGGCATAACCATTTCAGTGCCTTCTGGAAGTTTGATGATACCAGTTACGTCAGTTGTACGGAAGTAGAACTGCGGACGGTAGTTTCCGAAGAATGGAGTGTGACGTCCACCCTCTTCTTTAGACAGAACGTAGATTTGAGCTGTGAAAGTTGTATGCGGCTTTACAGAACCCGGCTTAGCGAGTACTTGGCCACGCTCGATATCTGTACGGTCAACACCACGAAGCAGGGCGCCGATGTTGTCACCAGCTTGTGCTTGGTCGAGGAGTTTACGGAACATCTCAACGCCTGTTACAGTTGTAGTTTTTGGCTCTTCAGTCAGACCGATGATTTCGATTTGATCGCCAACTTTAACGATACCGCGCTCTACACGACCAGTAGCAACTGTACCACGGCCTGTGATAGAGAACACGTCCTCTACCGGCATAAGGAACGGAAGGTCTACTGCACGTTCTGGAGTTGGGATGTAAGCATCAACTTCAGCCATAAGCTCAAGAATACGCTGAGCCCACTCACCAGTTGGGTTTTCAAGAGCTTCTTTTGCAGAACCCTTAACAACTGGGATGTCATCGCCTGGGAATTCGTACTCAGAAAGAAGGTCACGAATTTCCATTTCAACAAGCTCAAGAAGTTCTTCATCGTCAACCATGTCACATTTGTTCATGAATACAACGATGTAAGGAACGCCTACTTGGCGAGAAAGAAGGATGTGCTCACGAGTTTGTGGCATTGGGCCGTCAGCAGCGGATACAACGAGGATCGCGCCGTCCATTTGAGCCGCACCAGTGATCATGTTTTTAACATAGTCAGCGTGTCCTGGGCAGTCAACGTGTGCATAGTGACGGTTTTCTGTTTCATACTCTACGTGTGCAGTAGAGATTGTGATACCGCGCTCGCGCTCTTCTGGAGCAGCATCGATTGAACCGTAGTCCATAGCTGTTGCGCCACCAGTTTGTGCAAGTACAGTTGTGATTGCAGCAGTCAGAGTTGTTTTACCGTGGTCAACGTGACCGATAGTACCAATGTTTACGTGCGGTTTATTCCGCTCAAATTTTGCTTTAGCCATTTGAGTAAATCCTCCTTGATTAAAAAGGTTAGGTTAGAAAATAAGTATTTCAAAAAAAGGTTCAATTGGTAGAGGGCATGTACCCCCTACACATTTTAAACCTTTCTCTGGTTACAATAAAGAGGGTTTGCGTAAAAAATTATACGCCTTTTGCTTTTTTGATGATTTCGTCAGCAACATTTCTCGGCACTTCTTCATAGTGATCGAAGTGCATAGAGTATGTGCCACGACCTTGTGTACGGGAACGCAAAGAAGTTGCGTATCCGAACATTTCAGAAAGTGGAACAAAGCCACGTACTACTTGAGCAGTTCCGCGTGCTTCCATACCTTCAACACGGCCACGACGTGAGCTGATATCGCCCATGATGTCACCCATGTATTCATCCGGTACTGTTACTTCTACTTTCATCATTGGTTCAAGGATAGCAGGGTTACACTTCTTACCAGCTTCTTTCAAAGCCATAGAGCCAGCGATTTTGAACGCCATCTCAGAAGAGTCAACCTCATGGTAGCTACCATGAACAAGTGTTGCTTTCAGGTCAAGAAGCGGATATCCAGCAAGAACACCGTTCTTCATAGACTCTTCGATACCATTTTGAACAGCTGGAATGTATTCACGCGGAATCGCTCCACCGACAACTTTGTTTTCGAAGATGTAACCTGAACCTGGTTCGCCTGGTTCAAATTCAACCACAACGTGGCCGTATTGACCTTTACCACCAGATTGTTTTGCGTACTTCGCTTCAACTTTCGCACCTTGGCGGAAGGATTCTTTGTACGCAACTTGTGGAGCACCTACATTTGCTTCTACTTTGAACTCGCGACGCATACGGTCAACGATGATGTCAAGGTGAAGCTCACCCATACCAGAGATGATCGTTTGACCTGTCTCTTGGTCTGTAAATGTTTTAAATGTAGGATCCTCTTCTGCGAGCTTCGCAAGAGCCATACCCATTTTATCCTGGTCAGCTTTTGTTTTCGGCTCGATCGCAATAGAGATAACCGGCTCAGGGAATTGCATGGATTCCAGAATTACCGGATTTTTCTCATCGCAAAGAGTATCTCCTGTTGTTGTATCTTTTAAACCTACAGCTGCTGCAATGTCACCGGAGTAAACCATTTTGATTTCTTCACGAGTGTTTGCATGCATTTGAAGGATACGACCGATACGCTCACGCTTACCTTTTGTAGAGTTCAGAACATACGAACCGGACTCGATTGTACCTGAGTATACACGGAAGAATGTCAGTTTCCCTACATATGGATCAGTCATGATTTTGAATGCTAGAGCGGAGAAAGGAACTTCATCGCTAGATTCGCGAACTGTTTCTTCTTCGCTGTCTGGAACGACCCCTTTAATCGCCGGAACATCAATCGGAGATGGCAGGTAATCGATAACAGCATCCAGCATTGGCTGAACACCTTTGTTTTTGAAGGCAGAACCACAAGTAACTGGGAAGAATTGAACGCTGATTGTCGCTTTGCGGATCGCGTTTTTCAGTTCGGCTACTGTTACTTCTTCACCTTCAAGATATTTCATCATGAGCTCTTCATCGAAATCAGAAACTGCTTCGATCAGCTTGCCACGGTATTCTTCTGCTTGATCAGCAAATTCAGCCGGGAAACCCTCTGTGATTTCGATATCTGTACCCAGATCATTTGTATAGATGTATGTTTTCTTCTCAACGAGGTCCATGATTCCACGGAATTCATCCTCTGAACCGATCGGAAGTTGGATCGGATGAGCATTCGCTTGCAGACGCTCATGCAGAGTACCTACAGAGTAGAGGAAATCTGCGCCGAGTTTGTCCATCTTGTTGATGAAAACAATACGCGGTACGCCGTATGTTGTCGCCTGACGCCATACAGTTTCTGTTTGCGGCTCAACGCCTGATTGTGCATCAAGAACCCCAACCGCACCGTCAAGTACACGGAGGGAACGCTCTACTTCAACTGTGAAGTCTACGTGTCCAGGTGTGTCAATGATGTTAACACGGTGCTCTTTCCACTGAGCAGTTGTCGCAGCGGATGTGATTGTGATCCCGCGCTCTTGCTCTTGCTCCATCCAGTCCATTTGTGAAGCGCCTTCGTGAGTTTCCCCGATTTTGTGAACGCGGCCTGTATAGAACAGGATACGCTCAGTAGTCGTGGTTTTACCGGCGTCGATGTGGGCCATGATACCAATATTACGAGTCTTGGCTAAGGGGAATTCGCGTCCCATTAAACTAGCCCCTTTCTCAATATAGAGATTTGACAATACTAGATGCAAGTCAAAGCGGACATAATGTCCGCCTTGATCCTACCAGCGGTAGTGAGCAAATGCTTTGTTCGCTTCCGCCATTTTGTGAGTGTCTTCGCGCTTTTTAACAGCTGCGCCTGTGCTGTTAGCTGCATCAAGGATTTCGCCTGCGAGGCGTTCTTCCATTGTTTTCTCCCCACGTTTACGGGAGTATTCAACTAACCAGCGAAGTCCAAGTGTAGTGCGGCGCTCCGGACGAACTTCAACCGGAACTTGGTAGTTAGCACCACCAACGCGACGAGCGCGTACTTCAAGAACAGGCATGATGTTTTTCATAGCTTCTTCAAATACTTCCATCGCTTCGCGACCAGTGCGCTGTTGAACGAGATTGAAAGCATCGTACAGAATGCGCTGAGAAACACCGCGCTTACCGTCAAGCATCATACGGTTAATTAGACGAGTTACTAATTTGCTGTTATAAATCGGGTCAGGTAATACATCACGACGAGGTACTGGGCCTTTACGTGGCATTCAATTCCCCTCCTTTACTTCAGTATTTAATGAGAATTCGATTCCTTACAACGCTATAAGCTTACGCTTTTGGCGCTTTAGGACGTTTTGCACCGTATTTAGAACGGGATTGCAGACGGTTTTGAACGCCTGCTGTGTCAAGTGCACCGCGTACAATTTTGTAGCGTACACCTGGTAAGTCTTTAACACGACCGCCACGGATCAGAACAACGCTGTGTTCTTGAAGGTTGTGGCCAATCCCTGGGATGTATGCAGTAACCTCGATGCCGTTTGTTAAACGAACACGAGCATATTTACGCAACGCAGAGTTTGGTTTTTTCGGTGTCATTGTACCAACACGAGTGCACACACCACGTTTTTGCGGGGAGTTCGTGTCAGTAAGCTCTTTCTTCATGCTGTTATAGCCTTTGCCCAGAGCTGGTGATTTAGATTTGTAAACCTTCTTTTCGCGACCTTTGCGCACGAGCTGATTGATAGTTGGCATGCGTCGCACCTCCTTCCAAGTTTCACAAGTTTAAGACCACAGGTCCTGGTGGTTCATCAAAAAGCAAATGAAAAGTTTTTGCCAGCCGGGCGTCTGAAGTCCAACACCCGGCCTCGGCAAAAACATTGCTTATCTTACTTATTATGTTTCAGACCCACCACCGCAGTTCCTACATCGATCCCACATGCTCGCCCAAGTCGGCGCATGGAGTCAACATAATGAATCGGCAGACCTTTATCCTTGCAGATGGAAATTATTTTTCCGGTCAATTTGGTATCCGCATCCCTGGCAACGACCACTTCTACAAGAGAGCCGGCCTCAGCTGCCCGGGCAGTTTGCTTTGTACCAATGATAAGCCCACTTGCCTGTTCTACTTTTTCATAAGACATTTTCATATCCTCCAAAGTATAGAGTACCGGGCACACTCAAAGATAATATCATCTGAGCTAGTATCATGTCAAGCAATTACAAGAAGTTTTTATTTTGATACTTCCTCAAGTCCTACTTCTTCTGCTAGAGACTGCTCAACATTTTCTTCTGTTGGCATGAGATCATGCTGCAGCTTAATGTTGCGGTAGCGGTTCATACCTGTACCGGCTGGAACAAGTTTACCGATGATAACATTCTCTTTCAGACCAAGAAGTCGGTCTACTTTACCCTTAATCGCAGCATCTGTCAGGACACGCGTCGTCTCCTGGAAGGAAGCTGCTGACAGGAAGGAGTCTGTTTCAAGGGAAGCCTTCGTAATACCAAGCAGAACGGAACGAGCAACTGCCGGTTGTCTGCCTTCCCACAGCACTTTCTTGTTCGCTTCTTCAAACTCATGGATTTCCACGTACGAGCCTGGTAAGAGATCTGTTTCCCCACTATCGATGACACGAACTTTACGCAGCATCTGCCGGATCATAACCTCTACGTGCTTGTCGTTAATTTCTACCCCTTGCATACGGTATACTTTTTGTACTTCCTGCAGGATGTAGTATTGAACGCCACGCATACCACGGACTTTGAGCATTTCTTTCGGGTCAATCGAACCTTCTGTCAGTTCTTCCCCGATATCAACCTTACGGCCAATTGCCACCTTCAGGCGAGAGCCATACGGAATTTGATACACTTTGCTTTCGGTTTCGCCACGGATTTCCACTTCACGACGGTCTTTGCCTTCACGCATGTCGACAACTTCGCCATCGATCTCTGTGATTACAGCCTGACCTTTCGGATTACGCGCTTCGAAAAGCTCCTGAATACGCGGAAGACCTTGCGTGATGTCGTCTCCAGCAACCCCACCGGTGTGGAATGTACGCATCGTAAGCTGTGTGCCTGGTTCCCCAATAGACTGGGCTGCAATAATACCGACAGCTTCGCCCACATCCACATTTTTACCTGTAGCCAGATTGCGGCCGTAGCATTTTTTACATACGCCATGCTGTGTACGGCAGCCAATAACCGAACGAATGGTTACTTTTTCGATACCGGCAGCAATGATTTCATCAGCCAGGTTCTCATCGATCAGCTCATTACGGCCCACCATGACTTCACCTGTCTCTGGATGGCGCAATGTCTGGAACGAATAGCGGCCTACGAGACGATCATACAGATCTTCGATGATCTCTTTACCGTCACGAATTGCCATCGCCTCTACACCTTTATCCGTACCACAGTCGTCTTCACGAACGATTACGTCCTGTGCAACGTCTACCAGACGGCGTGTCAGATAACCCGAGTCAGCTGTACGCAGGGCGGTATCGGCGAGACCTTTACGCGCACCGTGCGTCGAGATGAAGTACTCGAGTACGGACAGACCTTCACGGAAGTTCGATTTGATTGGAAGCTCGATGATACGGCCAGACGGATTCGCCATCAGACCACGCATACCTGCAAGCTGTGTAATCTGCGATACGTTACCACGGGCACCGGATGTTGCCATCATGTTGATCGCATTGAACTTGTCGAGAGACGCCATCAACACTTTTGTAACGCGGTCTTTCGCTTTGCTCCAGATGCTAATAACACGGTCATAGCGTTCATTATCTGTAATGAGACCACGGCGGAACTGCTGCTGCACAACTTCTACTTCTGCATCGGCATCAGCCAGAATCTGCTGCTTCTCTTCCGGTGTTTTGATGTCAGCAACAGCTACTGTAATCCCCGCTTGTGTCGAGAACTTAAAGCCATTTGCCTTGATTTTATCGAGAATAACGGATGTTTGTGTCGTGCCAAAACGACGGAAACATTCCGAGATAATTGTACCGAGATATCCTTTTTTCACTGCTTCATGTTCCGGCAGACTTTCGAGGAACTCCGTCACGTTTGTTCCTTTATCGAAAATAAAGAACTTATCCGGAACCTGTTTTTGCAGATTGTATTTCGTCGGATCATTGATGAACGGTAGCTCTGGCGGGAAGATTTCATTAAAGATCAGCTTCCCTACAGTTGTAACCATAAGCGGCGCATTAATCTGCTCCGGTGTAAAGGATGTTTTGCCCAGGCTTGTCGGCGGTACAGCAATGCGGGCATGCAATGTTACATGACCATTTGCATATGCAGCGATCGCCTGATTCGGGTTAGAGAATACTTTCCCCTCACCTGTTGATTCTTTATTTTCCATCGTCAAATAGTACGTACCAAGTACCATATCCTGAGATGGAGTAACAACTGGCTTACCGTCTTTCGGGTTCAGGATATTTTGTGCTGCCAGCATAAGAAGGCGAGCTTCTGCCTGCGCTTCTGCTGAAAGCGGCACGTGTACCGCCATCTGGTCACCGTCAAAGTCAGCATTGTACGCTGTACATACGAGCGGGTGAAGACGGATCGCACGACCTTCAACGAGTGTCGGTTCGAACGCCTGAATACCAAGACGGTGCAGCGTAGGGGCACGGTTCAGAAGAACCGGATGCTCGCGGATAACATCCTCAAGAACATCCCATACTTCCGGATGCACGCGCTCTACTTTGCGCTTCGCCGATTTAATATTGTGTGCGAGTCCTTTGCTGACAAGCTCTTTCATTACGAACGGCTTGAACAGCTCAAGTGCCATTTCTTTTGGCAGACCGCACTGGTACATTTTGAGGTGCGGACCTACTACGATAACCGAACGGCCAGAGTAGTCAACACGTTTACCGAGCAAGTTTTGACGGAAGCGACCCTGTTTACCTTTCAGCATATGGCTGAGAGATTTCAGCGGACGGTTACCCGGTCCTGTTACTGGACGGCCACGGCGACCGTTATCGATCAGTGCATCTACTGCTTCCTGCAGCATGCGCTTCTCATTTTGCACGATAATGTCTGGAGCGCCAAGATCAAGCAGACGCTTAAGACGGTTGTTTCGGTTGATTACACGACGGTACAGGTCATTCAAGTCAGACGTTGCAAAACGTCCACCATCAAGCTGAACCATCGGGCGCAATTCCGGCGGGATAACTGGCAGTACATCGAGTACCATCCAATCCGGGAAGTTCCCGGAATTACGGAAGGACTCTAATACTTCGAGACGTTTAATTACACGATTGCGTCGTTGTCCTTGTGCTGATTTCAATTCTTCTTTCAAAGAATCTACTTCTTTATCAAGGTCAATCTCAGCGAGAAGCTTCTTGATCGCTTCTGCACCCATCTGTGCAGTAAATGCCTGACCGTATTTCTCGCGATAGTTACGGTATTCTTTCTCGGAAAGAAGCTGCTTCTTCTCAAGCGGTGTCTCCCCTGCATCGGTTACAACGTAAGATGCAAAGTAGATTACTTCCTCCAGGGAACGTGGAGACATATCGAGCACAAGGCCCATACGGCTCGGGATTCCTTTGAAATACCAAATGTGGGAGACAGGGGCAGCAAGCTCGATGTGCCCCATACGCTCCCGGCGCACTTTGGCGCGGGTAACTTCAACGCCGCAACGATCACAAACGACGCCTTTATAACGTACACGCTTGTACTTTCCGCAGTGACATTCCCAGTCCTTTGTTGGTCCGAAAATTTTCTCGCAGAACAAGCCTTCTTTTTCCGGCTTTAATGTCCGGTAGTTAATGGTTTCCGGTTTTTTGACCTCACCGTATGACCAGGAACGAATTTTATCCGGTGATGCGAGGCCAATCTTCATATATTCAAAATTATTGACATCTAACAAGGCGCATACCTCCCATTACTTCCCGGTTTCATCCTTTACTCTTCAACACCGCTGATGTTCAGGTTGAGCTTCTCGCTCGGCGCATCGTCATCTTCATCCGTATCGCGCATCTCGATTTCCTGCTCGTCTTCGGACAGAATCTTAACGTCCATACCAAGGCTCTGCAGCTCTTTAATGAGTACTTTAAAGGATTCCGGTACACCAGGTTCCGGTACATTTTCTCCCTTAACAATGGCTTCGTATGTTTTCACACGACCAACCACGTCATCCGACTTGACAGTAAGAATTTCCTGGAGTGTATAAGCGGCACCGTATGCTTCGAGTGCCCATACCTCCATCTCCCCAAAACGCTGACCACCGAATTGGGCTTTACCACCGAGCGGCTGTTGCGTAACGAGAGAGTACGGTCCAGTCGAACGGGCGTGAATTTTATCATCAACCATGTGGGCCAGTTTGATCATGTACATAACCCCAACGGTTACAGTACGGTCAAACGGCTCCCCGGTACGACCATCATACAGTACAGTTTTACCTGTACGGCTCATGCCTGCTTCTTCAAGCGTATCAAACACATCGTCTTCTGTCGCACCATCGAATACCGGTGTTGCGATATGAATGCCCATGAGTTTGGCCGCCATACCTAAGTGAACTTCGAGCGCCTGCCCGATGTTCATCCGAGACGGTACCCCAAGTGGGTTAAGAACAACCTGTACTGGTGTGCCATCTGGCAGGAACGGCATATCTTCTTCCGGCAGAACCCGCGCGATAACCCCTTTGTTACCGTGGCGACCTGCCATTTTATCCCCAACGGAGATTTTACGTTTCTGTGCGATGTATACCCGTACAAGCTGGTTAACGCCTGGCGGCAGTTCATCACCATTGTCACGAGTAAATACTTTTACATCGACAATAATGCCGGAACCACCATGCGGTACGCGGAGAGATGTATCGCGAACTTCGCGTGCTTTCTCCCCAAAGATCGCATGCAGGAGACGTTCTTCTGCTGTCAGTTCCGTTACACCCTTCGGCGTTACTTTACCAACGAGAATGTCGCCATCTTTGATCTCAGCACCAACGCGAATGATACCACGGTCATCAAGATTACGCAGCGCATCTTCCCCAACGTTCGGGATGTCGCGTGTAATCTCCTCCGGTCCAAGCTTCGTATCACGAGCTTCAGACTCGTATTCTTCGATATGGATTGACGTATATACGTCTTCTTTTACAAGCTTCTCACTTAAGAGAATCGCATCCTCGTAGTTGTAACCTTCCCATGTCATGAAGGCAACCACTACATTACGTCCGAGAGCAAGCTCTCCACTTTCGGTAGACGGACCGTCTGCGATAATATCGCCAGCCTGTACGAACTCACCAGTTTTGATAATTGGACGCTGGTTGATGCACGTTCCCTGATTAGAACGCTCGAATTTGTGTAATTTATATTTATCAATATCACCCATGATCGTGCGGCCTTCGAGGGTTTCCTGACGGCGAACCCAAATTTCACGGGCTGTTACACGCTCAACAACACCTGGATGGCGAACAACGATCGCAACTCCAGAGTCTTTAGCAGCCTTATGTTCCATACCGGTTCCAATAAACGGAGCCTGTGGTACAAGAAGCGGTACAGCCTGACGCTGCATGTTCGCTCCCATGAGCGCACGGTTAGCGTCATCGTTCTCTAGGAACGGAATCATCGCAGTCGCAACGGATACAACCTGCTTCGGTGATACGTCCATGTAATCCACTTTATCGCGTGGAATCGTGATGATTTCACCTCGGCGACGGCAAATAACCATCTCGTTCGCAAATTTCATCTCTTCTGTAAGCGGCGCATTTGCCTGAGCTACGTTGAACACATCTTCTTCATCAGCTGTGAGATATTCAATCTCCATCGTAATACGCCCTGTTTCGGCATCGATTTTGCGGCGTGGTGTCTCAATAAATCCGTATTCATTAATACGAGCATACGAAGACAACGAGTTGATCAAACCGATGTTCGGACCTTCCGGTGTCTCGATTGGACACATACGACCATAGTGAGAATGGTGAACGTCACGAACTTCAAAGCCTGCGCGCTCCCGTGTTAAACCACCTGGTCCAAGTGCAGACAGACGACGCTTGTGCGTCAGCTCAGCCAGCGGATTCGTCTGATCCATGAACTGAGAAAGCTGAGAGCTTCCGAAGAACTCCTTGATCGCTGCAATAACTGGACGAATGTTAATCAATGCTTGTGGAGTAATCGCGTTCGCGTCTTGAATCGACATCCGCTCACGAACGACACGCTCCATACGAGATAGACCGATACGGAATTGGTTCTGCAACAGTTCCCCTACGGAACGCAGACGACGGTTACCCAGATGGTCAATATCATCGGTTGTACCAATACCGTGCAGCAAGTTCATAAAGTAGTTAATGGATGAGATAATATCAGCTGGTGTAATATGCTTGATTTTCTTATCAATTACACCATTCGATGTTACTTTAATAACTTTTCCATCTTCAATCGGCGAAAAGATGTTGATAGATTGAAGACGAACCTCTTCCTCTAGTACACCACCGCGAGGTCTTACGTTCATAAATCCTACGCTCTCCTCAAGGAGTGGCAAGATGCGATCGAGCAAACGGCGGTCAATCACCTGACCAGCTTCGGCAATAATTTCACCTGTAGCTGTGTCCACAAGTGTCTCAGCAAGACGCTGGTTATATAATCTATTTTTAATGTGAAGCTTCTTATTGATTTTATAACGACCTACATTAGCCAAGTCATACCGTTTTGGATCGAAGAAACGAGACACTAACAGGCTCTTCGCATTCTCAACTGTTGGCGGCTCACCTGGACGCAGACGTTCATAAATCTCAATCAGTGCTTTTTCTGTCGAATCAGTGTTGTCTTTCTCAAGCGTATTACGGATGTATTCATCCTCACCTAGTAGGTTCAGGATTTCAGCATCTGTACCGAAACCTAATGCACGCAAAAGAACCGTAACAGGGATTTTTCTCGTACGGTCGATGCGAACATAAATAATATCTTTCGCGTCGGTTTCAAGTTCAAGCCATGCTCCACGATTCGGGATAACAGTAGCCCCATACGCTTGCTTACCGTTTTTATCTACTTTTGTACTGAAATACACGCTAGGAGAACGAACAAGCTGACTAACGATTACCCTTTCAGCCCCATTAATGACAAAAGTACCTGTCTCTGTCATAAGCGGGAAATCACCCATAAATACTTCTTGTTCTTTGACTTCTCCCGTTTCCTTGTTAATGAGACGGACTTTCACTCGCAGCGGAGCTGCATACGTTACGTCGCGTTCTTTGGATTCATCAACCGAGTATTTCGGCTCGCCTAAGCTATAATCAATGAATTCAAGAACAAGATTACCCGTGAAATCTTGAATTGGAGAGATGTCGTGGAACATCTCACGCAGTCCTTCATCCAAAAACCACTCATATGATTTTTGTTGGATTTCGATCAGGTTTGGTAATTCCATTACCTCTTTAATTCTTGCGTAGCTGCGACGCTGGCGATGACGTCCACACTGAATTAGATGACCTGCCAACTTATTCACCTCTCAAACCGAGTTTTTGCACAAAAAAGAACAAAGCCTCCCTATGTATGTAAGAAGACTTTATTTTTAATTTAAAGAACCGAACACTGCTAGTATCTTAGTATAACCTTAGACTTACAAGAGCATACACAGTTCGGAGCAACCTGCCTTAGAATTCCGAAAAAGGGGTTGACTTTTTATGCAATTCCTATCTAACGCTCACAAGATTCGTGGCATTAAATAACGATAACACAATGGAAAAGCAATGTCAACTTATAACTTCTGTGCCCGGAAGATGGAATACCCTTTTTTCCGTTCTACTTCTTCTACGTCTCCATACAATTCCTGCAACCTGGCAAATGCCGATGGCGCTCCTTGCTTCTTCTGAATCACTACCCAAAGAGAGCCACCTTGTTTTAGATGAGCACAAGCTTCTTCAAAAATCCCATGTACCACCTGCTTACCCGCACGAATCGGCGGATTTGTCAAAATGACATCAAACATCTGGTTCTCTGGTATAGAAGCAAGGCGATCACTCACTACAGCCCGGGCATTCGTAACACCATTTAACTTTAGATTGCGATTGGCCAGCGCGACAGCACGCTCATTAATATCAACCATAAGCACTTGACCATTTGGAGTAAGAGTGGCAGCGGACATTCCCATCGGACCATACCCGCAGCCTACATCAAGAACGTCCATGCCATCTGCGATTCCCATCGTTTTGATCAACAGTACACTCCCAAAATCAATCCGATTTTTGGAGAAAACACCCCGATCTGTTATAAACCGAAAATCCCGACCGCGTAGCGTAAACGTAAATGTCTGTTCTCGACTGTCGGCTCCGGGTTGATTCGTATAGTAATGCTCCACCTGTGCTTCACCCTTTCTGGATAGTAACAAAACGCCCGGCGGTAATCGCCGGGCGTTTTATACAGAAGGTATAAAACCTACTTAACTTCAACAGTTGCGCCAGCTTCTTCAAGCTTAGCTTTAATTTGCTCAGCTTCGTCTTTAGCAACGCCTTCTTTAACGTTAGCTGGAGCGCCGTCAACCATAGCTTTCGCTTCTTTCAGGCCAAGACCTGTGATTTCGCGAACAACTTTGATAACGTTGATTTTAGAAGCACCTGCATTAGCAAGTACAACTGTGAATTCTGTTTGTTCAGCTTCAGCAGCAGCGCCGCCGCCTACAACTGCAACTGGAGCTGCAGCTGTTACGCCGAATTCTTCTTCAATTGCTTTAACGAGATCGTTCAGATCGAGAACGGACATTTCTTTAATCGCTTCAATGATTTGTTCTTTAGTCATCGTTTGTTCCTCCTAACAGATAATTGAGTTAAGCCTGTTGGCCTTCTTTTTGTTCAGATACTGCTTTAACAGCAAGAGCGAAGTTACGCATTGGAGCCTGGAGAACACTAAGAAGCATAGAGAGCAGGCCTTCGCGGTTCGGCAGGCTTGCCATTGCTTTAACTTCAGCGTCAGTCAGGACTTTGCCTTCCATAACGCCACCTTTGATTTCCAGTGCTTCGTTTGTTTTCGCGAAATCTGCGATAATTTTCATAGCAGCCATTTCGTCTTCCATGCTGAATGCGATCGCTGTAGGACCTGTCAGAATTGAATCAAGATCAGACAGACCAGTTTCAGCAGTCGCGCGGCGAGTCATAGTATTTTTGTATACTTTGAACTCAACACCAGCTTCGCGGCAAAGTTTACGCAGTTGCGTAACTTGTGCAACGTTCAGACCACGGTAGTCAGTAACAACCGTGCTTTTGCTGTTTTGAAATTTCTCAACGATTTCACTAACAACTTGTACTTTCTCTTCACGTACGGACATGTTTGCACCTCCTGTAGCATGAGACTTTTATAATGAAAAAAGCCCACGCAGACATGCGAAGGCTTCAGAATACATTCAAAACGTATATCGTATCAGCACCTCGGAAGGATATTAAGTCTTCCGAAGAAGACACCTTCTGTCTACGGTAATGGCATATTCATTTATCAACAAATGCTATTTTATCAACTTCTCAACTTAATGTCAAGCAATTAGTTTGCTGGAGCAGTCAGTTTAAGTGTGTTGACTTTTACGCCAGGACCCATTGTAGAGCTGACAGTAATATTTTTCATGTATGTGCCTTTAGCAGCGGCTGGTTTTGCTTTTACCAGTGCATCAACAAGAGCACGCAGGTTTTCTTCGAGTTTTACAGAATCGAAAGAAACTTTACCGATTGGAGCGTGGATGTTACCCGCTTTATCTGTACGGTATTCGATTTTACCTGCTTTGATTTCTTTTACGGCTTTTTCAACTTCGAAAGTAACCGTACCTGTTTTCGGGTTCGGCATGAGGCCTTTTGGTCCGAGTACGCGACCCAGTTTACCAACAGTACCCATCATGTCTGGTGTTGCAACGACTACATCGAACTCAAACCAACCTTGTTGGATTTTTGTTACCAGTTCATCGTCACCAACGAAATCTGCACCAGCAGCTTCCGCTTCTTTCGCTTTCTCACCTTTTGCGAAAACGAGAACGCGTTGTGTTTTACCAGTACCGTGTGGCAGAACAACTGCTCCACGAATTTGTTGGTCATTTTTGCGTGGGTCTACGCCCAGACGGAATGCAACTTCTACAGTTTCATCGAATTTTGCTTTCGAAGCTTTTTTCACGATCTCAAGCGCTTCGTTCATATCGTAAGCAGCTGTACGATCAAACAGCTTTGCAGCTTCTAAGTAATTTTTACCTTTTTTAGCCACTTTTCTTTCCTCCTAATACTGTGGTTTTAACGGTTGTGCCTCCCACGAAACAGGGTTGCGCGCACCGGAGTAATCTCCGTCTGTACACAACCCCTCGGTAGAAACAAGTTCAATTCATCGAAGATTAGTCTTCGACTACGATACCCATGCTGCGTGCAGTACCTTCAACCATACGCATAGCTGCTTCTACGCTTGCAGCGTTCAGGTCTTCCATTTTTTGCTCAGCGATTTCGCGAACTTTGTCACGTTTAACTGTAGCAACTTTTGTTTTGTTCGGTACAGCAGAACCAGATTCGATGCCTGCTACTTTTTTAAGCAGAACAGCTGCTGGTGGAGTTTTTGTAATGAATGTGAATGAACGGTCTTCGAACACTGTGATTTCAACCGGGATAATCAGACCCGCTTGTTCCTGTGTACGAGCGTTGAATTCTTTACAGAAACCCATGATGTTAACACCCGCTTGACCGAGTGCTGGACCTACCGGCGGTGCCGGATTTGCTTTACCTGCAGGAATTTGCAGTTTTACCATTTTAATGACTTTCTTCGCCATGGAACACACCTCCTAAAAACGATAGCTCTATAACTTAGCCACCTGAGTAAAATCTAACTCAACTGGCGTTTCGCGTCCAAACATATCAACCAACACTTTCACTTTGCGCTTGTCCATTTGAATCTCTTCAATGGAACCAACCATATTGGCAAACGGTCCTTCTTTCACTCGAACCGTTTCTTTTAGCTCAAAGTCCACACGATGCACGGATTCTTCCATGCCCATCTGCTTCATAATCGATGTAACCTCTTCAGGCAGTAAAGGAGTCGGCTTTGAACCTGCGCCTGCGGAACCTACAAACCCGGTCACACCCGGTGTATTCCGCACCACGTACCAGGAATCATCCGTCATGGCCATTTCCACGAGAACGTAACCCGGGAACACCTTCTTCGTTACGACCTTCTTCTTGCCATCGCGAAGCTCGGTTTCCTCTTCTGTCGGAATCATGACACGGAAGATCTTGTCTTCCATCCCCATTGATTCGACTCGCTTCTCAAGGTTTGTCTTAACTTTATTCTCATAACCTGAATAAGTATGAACAACGTACCAGCGTTTTTCCATGATTCGAGGACAAACAGGTGTCCGTAACCCCCCTAATGATTATTTCCCAACCTTTAGAATTAATCCTAATAATTGAGAAATACCTAAATCAATCACTGCGAAGAAGATCGCGATGAGCACTACTGTCACAAGGACAACTGACGTATACGTAAACAACTCTTTACGGGTCGGCCAAGTGACTCTTTTTAATTCGGTCCAGACTTCTTTGAGGAAGACCGGTCCGCGTTTGAGTTTATCTACAAAACCCATAACGCACCTCCAATAAATGGACTCCCGAAAAAAATCTAGCGAGTTTCCCGATGAAGAACATGGTCATTGCAGAATTTGCAGTGTTTCTTCATCTCGATGCGATCCGTTTGCTTACGTTTGTTTTTCGTTGTGGTATAGTTGCGTTGTTTGCACTCGGTGCACGCTAACGTTACAGTTACCCGCATGATGTTACACCTCCCACATAATTCGTCCTGTTAACAGACGTTCAGTTATTCTGCCGTGTTGACGCACGACTACCTAGACTACTTTATCACAAGCAAAATTTAGTGTCAAACAAAATGTTCCTTCTACTGCTTCCCGGTCTTGAAACGAGAAATCAGGTGTTCTAACTGGTCTGAGAGCTCTGTCATTAACGCTGCATCGCTTGCCAATCTTTGAGCAGAAGCTGCCTGCTGCTCGCTGACAGCAGCCACCTCTTGCGAACCTGCGGAAGCTTCTTCCGTAATCCCGGAGATATGCTCCATGTCGCTAACAACCTTATTAGCATTGTCCTCCGCTATTTTAATAGAGGAAGTAATGGATGCACCTTTCTCAGCAAGCATACGCATGCGAGCATGAATCTCGGCAAATGAATCGCCAGTATGCTGCACCATATCGCTTCCTTCCGCAATGACCCGATGTCCCTGTGTAATCGAATCAATAGCTTCATGGGTCTCTCGCTTGTTCTCTTCTACAATGCGTGAAATACTCCCTGCCGCTTTATCCGTTTCCTCTGCCAACTTACGTACCTCATCCGCTACGACAGCAAATCCTTTGCCGGCCTCTCCAGCTCGCGCCGCTTCAATGCTCGCATTGAGGGCGAGCAAATTCGTTTGAGATGCAATGCTCGTAATGAGGCTGACGATCTCCCCAATATCCTCGGAACGTTGCCCAAGTTTCTGAACAACCTTAGAAGCATGATCAATCATCCCTTGAATTTCTTTCATTTTTTCCACAGCTGCCTGTACCGCCTGCTCCCCGGATTCCGTTAAATGGGCGGTTTCATTGAACGTATGGTTCATCTCACCTGCATACTTCGATACGCAATGTAAGTTCTCATTCATAATGGCAACTTCGTGATGAGCTGATTGAACAGAAGCTGCAATATCACCAGCTCCTTCTGCCAGGTCGTTAATGGTGACTGCCACCTGCTCAGCTGAATGTGTCGTTTCCTGACTAGCAATCGTTAGCATGTCGGAAGAATGACGCATTTTGTGTGATGCTTCTCCAATTTCAGACAAAAGCATCCGTATACTATCTACCATTTGATTAAAATTCTCACTTAATATACCAACTTCGTCTTGGCTGCGATTACGAGTCTGAACCGTTAAGTCCCCTTCCGCAATCTGCCCAGTCAATTCCGTGAGATGACGGATTGGACGCACAAATCTCGTAGCAAACGCAATAAGCACTACAATAACGAACAGCAGAACCACACTTGCCGTTACGAAAGAAAGTTTAGCTAAGTAAGTAAGCTGACTCGATGCTTCTGCAACAGGCGCAGTGATCGCTACTACCCATCCGGTAAGCGGGATGCGCGAGAAAAATGCA
This sequence comes from Aneurinibacillus uraniidurans, assembly GCF_028471905.1. Lineage (NCBI taxonomy): Bacteria > Bacillati > Bacillota > Bacilli > Caryophanales > Paenibacillaceae > Aneurinibacillus > Aneurinibacillus uraniidurans. The sequence goes on from NZ_CP116902.1 coordinate 3,711,447, forward strand.
TATTTATCAACGCCTTTGTACACATATTGCTTGTAGACATTGTTACCAGCCTTCGCTTCATTAATACCTTCTGTTAATGCCGGAATGTTTAATTTATAAAGGTTCAGCTTTAAAATTTCTTCTTTTGTAGGATAGGCGATGATCGTACTATCTTCGCGAATCATATAGGCATAGCCGGTTTTTCCAATCTTCTCAGATGAAACGATATCACTTAATACTGTGATCGGAACTGTGGCTGCTAGCATGCCGACCAGTTGATTATTCGCATCGTGAATCGGACTCGCAACTACAATGACAAGTTTACCACTTGCCTTTGAGATCAACGGGTCAGAAATTGCACCGGACTCCCCACTTATAATCTTTTTAAAGTATGGGCGGTCACTTACGTTCACTTTCTGTCCACTGGTTGTGAAAGCGTTTCCTTTTTTGTCTGCAACAAACATCATTTCGTACTCAGCATACTCAGCTAGCTTATTCTTTAGGAACGGCATCTGTTTCTGAATATCTCCACTGCGGATATCGTAACTTGTCGATATGTTAGAAATCCGATCCTGCTCTTGGTTGAGCCATTCTTTAATCTTAATGTTTAACCGATCTAACTGGATAAAAGCACGATCCTGAAAGTTGCTTTCCAAAAACTCTTTTGCTTTGTTATGGTTGATCCAGGCCACACCAGCAAGAGCAAGAATAACAAGCGGTATAATGACAAGAAGCAACTTAGTTTTAAGACTTTTTGCACCCATAAGCAGACTCACTCCTGTTCTTCTTGCAAATAAAGTATTGCTATTATACCATGTTTTTTTCAGAATTGTTAAGCAAACAAAAAAACAGGGAGCATCCCTGCTTCCTGTTTATCCGTGAATCTATACTTGCGAAACTTCTCGCACTTCTAAATATTTCTCCAATTTGCGTTTTACACGCTGAAGCGCATTGTCAATCGACTTAACATGACGTCGCAAATCAACGGCAATCTCCTGATACGACCTGCCATCTAGATACAATAAAAGTACCTGCTGTTCAAGATCACTCAGAATCTCGCTCATTTTATCTTCAATATCATCGTATTCTTCTTGATTAATAATTAACTCCTCTGGATCTGTTACTCTTGTCCCACAGATAATATCGAGCAAGGTACGATCGGAGTCTTCATCGTAAATCGGCTTATCTAAAGAAACGTATGAGTTCAGTGGAATATGCTTCTGCCGGGTTGCTGTCTTAATCGCCGTAATAATCTGGCGTGTAATGCAGAGCTCGGCAAACGCTTTAAAAGAGGCCAGCTTGTCCCCTTTAAAATCACGTATCGATTTGTACAGGCCAATCATCCCCTCCTGTACGATGTCTTCCCGATCCGCCCCGATCAAGAAGTACGATCTGGCTTTGGCTCGGACAAAGTTCTTATATTTGTTGATCAAATACTCGAGTGCATCACTGTCGCCCACACGAACAAGTTCAACGACTTCTTCGTCGTACAGTGTGTCATAACGGGTATGGTCTGCAACGCTCAACATCATCCCTCCGACCTGCCAATATGCATCAGATAAAGCAATTATATATTATGTCACCTTACACCGTCAATCAATTCACACGTCACCACGCCGCCATTTTTCGAATTGTTCTTTAATTTTGTCATCAAGCGTAAGCCCTCTTCCCTTTGGCTGTTGGCGGGTTTCTTCTACTTTTACGCTAATTTCCTGCTTTAGCCGCTTCACGTCATTCCACAGTTCACGCGCTGATTTGCGCAGCGCACCATAGCCGAATGTAACCCTCTGCTCGGTATAATCAGATGTAGCGACATAAATTTGGCGCTGACGGTGCGAGAGCTCAAATACGAGCCTTTCAATGCACTCGTCAGCCGTTTCTTTCTCTTTCGTGTAGCGGATGTCGAGACGGTATTCGGTAAGCTTTTTTCCCATTCCTTTCACATTATGGGCATCAAATACAACAATTACCTTTGTCCCGGTAAATCCCTGATAATCAGCCAACCAACCCAGAAGGTCATCCCGTGCTTCTTCGAGACTGATTTTCTTTTTTTCTTTCAGCCGCTTCCAGTCACCAATGACGTTATACCCATCAACAATTAGGATTTCCTCCATGGCTCTTCATCCCTACTTGGACAGCGGATGGCGCTGGCGGTACACTTCATACATGAGAAGCGCCCCCGCAACCGATGCATTCAGCGATGTGACATTCCCTACCATCGGCAAATTCACCGTAAAATCACACTTTTCCCGAATCAGGCGGCTCATCCCTTTACCTTCACTACCGATGACGAGTGCAATTCCCATATCAAGACGCGCTTCTCGGAACTCCTCTTTGCCAGAAGCATCTGTACCCATTACCCAGATGTTACGTTCTTTTAGATCATCAATTGTACGCGCTAGATTTGTGACACGTGCTACTGGCACATACTCAATTGCACCAGCAGATGATTTGGCTACGGTTGATGTCAATCCAGCCGAGCGCCGTTTTGGAATAATGACTCCATGTACACCGGTCGCATCTGCCGTACGGAGTATCGAGCCCAAATTATGCGGGTCTTCAATCTCATCGAGGATAACGAGGAATGGTGGCTCACCTTTTTGTTCGGCACGTGCCAGAATCTCATCAAGTTCCACATAATCATACGCAGCAATATAAGCAAGCACCCCTTGATGACTCTCTCCTTCCGCAGCTTGATCCAGCTTTTTGCGCGGAACGACCTGAACCGTAACACCCGCCTCTTTGGCTAGTGCCATAACTTGTCCACTAACCCCTTTTTGCGAACCTTCCGCAATCCAGATCTTATTAATAGAGCGTCCAGAACGGAGCGCCTCGATTACCGGGTTTTTTCCCACAATATATTCGCTCATAACAAACTCCCTTCGCTCAATTCGATTCAATACAAATCATAGCTTCATCCAAAATCTCATCCAAACGCTCATGCTGCTCCAACAGATACAAATAGCCAATTAACGCTTCAAATCCTGTACTTAGCCGATATTCCGTAAGATCGGCATTCTTGGGAACCGTAGCGGACTTGGCATTGCGTCCCCGCTTCAGCACCGCCTGTTCTGATTCCGTAAGCTTGTCCCAGATTCCGTGAACGATCTTCGCCTGTGCCCGAGCTGATACATAGCGAACAGCGGAGCGCTGCAGCAGGTTCGGCTTCACCTCTCCTGCTGCAATCAGACGCTGTCGTACACGCACTTCCAGCACAGCATCTCCCATATACGCTAAGGCAAGTGCATTTAGCTGTTTTGGATCTCGTGTTAAATCATCGTGTTTCATATCAGCCGCCACTACTTTCTGTGCCAGCGCACACCCTGCGGCGTGTCTTCTAGCACAATTCCTAATTCCTGTAACTGGTTACGAATTTCATCGGCGCGCGCAAAGTTGCGATCTTTGCGCGCCTGTCCACGCTCTGCAATAAGTGCGTCAATCTCCTCATCGGATGGACCTTCCACTGCTGCTTCCGACTCTCCGAAGACAAGACCAAGCACATCACCAAATTCAGCAAATAATGCAAGATACGCTTCAAGCGCAGCTTTTGCGACCTCTTCAGAGGCAATCAAGCGATTCCCCTCTCGTACCATATCAAATAGCACGGTAATGGCATCTGCTGTGTTGAAGTCGTTATCCATCTCTTCTACAAAACGACGACGAAATACTTCTATCTTCTCCTGCTCCGCCGCATCAAGATCACCTATCACCGCTGAATCCATGCGGTGTTTCAAGTTTCGAACAGCTGTATCAATACGCTCAAGGCTGTTAGTCGCCTGCTGAATCAAGTCTTTGCTGAAGTTAACCGGATTGCGGTAATGTGCACTAAGCAAGAAGAAGCGTACAACACGTGCTGGGTACTGCTCGCGAATGTCTTTGACCAGAATAAAGTTGCCAAGCGATTTCGACATTTTTTCATTCTCAATATTAATAAAGCCGTTATGCATCCAGTAACGTGCCATCACGTGGCCAGTCAGGCATTCTGATTGCGCGATTTCATTCTCATGGTGCGGGAATGTAAGATCATGTCCACCGCCGTGAATGTCAAACGTGTCACCAAGGTACTTCTTCGACATAGCCGAGCATTCGATATGCCAACCTGGGCGCCCATTTCCCCATGGGCTTTCCCAATAGATTTCACCCGGTTTTGCCCCTTTCCAGAGCACAAAATCAAGTGGGCTTTCTTTCTTCTCATTCACTTCAATGCGGGCACCTGCCTGTAAATCTTCAATGTTCTGTTGCGACAGTTTGCCGTATTCAGCAAACGAAGCCGTGCGGAAATACACGTCACCACCAGCTACATACGCATGCCCCTTATCAAGTAGCCCCTGTACAAATTCGATAATCTCTGGGATATGCTCCGTTACCTTCGGATGAATGGTCGCTTCCTGAATCGAAAGTGCACGAACATCTTCCTTAAATGCCGCGATAAATGTCTCAGCTACTTCCTCTACAGTCATGCCAGTCTCTTCTGCTTTTTTAATGATTTTGTCATCTACATCTGTAAAGTTTTGCACGTATGTTACATCATAGCCCCGATATGCAAAATAGCGACGTACCACATCGAATACAATCGGTGGACGGGCATTGCCGATATGAATAAAGTTATAGACAGTCGGCCCACATACATACATTTTTACTTTGCCCGGCTCAAGCGGAATGAACTCTTCTTTCTTACGCGTAAGCGTATTGTAGATTTTAATGCTCATGAATCGTTGTACGCTCCTTTAACTGGTTTACTTCCTTACGTAGTTGCTCAATTTCATTCTGCATAGACTGTAGAAGCTCTTCAACAGGGTCCGGCATATTCGTATGATCGAAGGCCTGTTGCTGTACTTTTATGCCATCCTGGATAATAACGTGCCCTGGCACACCAACAACGGTCGAATTGGGTGGGACTTCTTTTAGCACAACAGAGCCGGCTCCAATCTTGGAGTTATCCCCAATCTTCATCGAACCAAGCACTTTTGCACCGCTAGCAATCAATACATTATTTCCGATCGTCGGGTGACGCTTTCCTTTTTCTTTACCTGTTCCGCCAAGTGTCACACCTTGATACAAGGTAACATTATCTCCAATCTCACACGTTTCACCGATTACCACGCCCATACCGTGGTCAATAAACAGCCCCTTACCAATCCGCGCACCCGGATGGATCTCGATTCCAGTAAGCCAGCGACCTAGCTGCGACACCATCCGTGCCAGCGTCGGAAAATCACGTTTCCACAAGCGGTGGCTGATCCGATGAAACCAGATCGCATGCAGACCAGAGTAAGTCAATACGACTTCCATCTTGCTTCGCGCAGCCGGATCACGCTCCATTACGACAGCTATATCTTCACGCAGTCTTTTAAACATGTTGTCACTCCTTTACGTGAATACAAAAACGCCTCCATAGCCATTACAGCTACAGAGGCGTTCGTATCGCGGTTCCACTCTGCTTCGTTCGATCTTACGATCAAACACTCTACACCCGTAACGTAGGTTAACGAGTCTCCCTACTTATCTCTTGCTATACAGAGTCGTTCAGGAGACTGGCTCACGGAGGCATTTCTGGAGCGGACAGCAGGCTGCTTCCAGCACAGCATCATACAGATGTCGGCAGCCCTCTCTGGTGTTATCCGCGTGTCCCATACTTCTTCCGTTCAACGCCTATATGTTTAGTTTGTGATGGAATCATAGTTTTCAGTCAGATTACGTACGCGTGCCGCTACTTTATCGCGACCGAGCAGGTATAACGATTCATTCAAATCAGAACCGTGCATCAAGCCTGTCGTTGCAACTCGAACTGGCATAAACAGGTTTTTGCCTTTCTGCCCTGTTGTTTTCTGAACAGCCTTCAATGCCGCTTTCACAGCATCTGCAGAATAGTCTTCTGCTGCCATGATTTCATTCAGGAAAGCGTTCATAACATCAAGTACTTGCTCACCTGATAATACTTCTTTCGCTTCCTCATTATAAGAAACTTCCTCTGTGAAGAAAAGAGCTGCATATTCTACAATCTCAGCCGCATAGTTGAGTTTCTCTTGATGAAGAGCAACCAGACGTTCTACCCATTCACGCTGTTCTGCGGTAATCTCTTCTGGAAGTTGGCCCGCTTGCTGCATATGCGGAATACAGAGCTCCACCATGCGGGAAGTCGGTGTCTGTTTAATGTAATGATTGTTCATCCAATTTAATTTATGAATATCAAATACAGACGGTGACTTGGAAACACGCTCCAGTGAAAATTGCTCAATCATCTGCTCTTTCGTGAAAATCTCTTCTTCCCCTTCCGGCGACCAACCAAGAAGAACAAGGAAGTTCATTAACGCTTCTGGCAAATAGCCCAAGTGACGATATTGCTCCATGAATTGGATGATGGATTCGTCACGCTTGCTCATCTTCTTATGATTCGGGTTAAGAATAAGCGCTACATGCGCAAATTCCGGCGTTTCAAATCCAAATGCTTCATATACAGCCAACTGACGCGGCGTATTAGACAGGTGTTCCTCACCACGAATTACATGCGTAATCCCCATCAGATGATCGTCTACTGCAACCGCAAAGTTGTATGTTGGGATTCCATCCGGGCGAGCGATGACAAAGTCACCCATACCGTTCGAATCAAATGTTACAACACCGCGAATCCGGTCACGTACCACATACTCATGATCAGCCGGCACATGAAAACGAATCGAAGATGGGCGACCTTCCGCTTTATACGCTTCGATCTGTTCCGGTGTAAGATGGCGACATTTGCCGCTGTAATGCGGAGTTTCCCCTTTTTCGACCATCGCTTCACGCTCTGCCGTAAGCTCGTCCTCATTACAGTAGCAAGGATACGCTTTGCCTTCTTCCACAAGCTGGTTCAAATATTTCGTATAAATGTCCAGGCGATCCATACAACGGTACGGTCCTACACCGCCATCTTTATCGATGCCTTCATCCCACTCCGTACCGAACCAACGCAAGCTTTCGATCAGCTTCTCTTCTGCACTCTCTACATTACGCTTCCGGTCTGTATCCTCGATACGCACAATAAAATCCCCGCCATGATGACGAGCGAATAAATAATTAAACAGCGCTGAACGAGCGCCGCCGATATGTAAATGTCCTGTCGGGCTTGGCGCAAAACGCACCCGGACTTTTTTCGACATGACTTGACACCATCCTTCCGAATTTTAACCCCTCTATTATACGCCTTCTCTTTGGAGCAAGACAACCGCCATTGAGGCAATACCTTCGCCTCGTCCTGTAAAACCAAGCTTTTCTGTTGTGGTCGCCTTTACGTTAACTTGTGCGACGTCGGCTTCCAGACAATTTGCAATGACAAGGCACATCTCTTCAATGTACGGTGCCATTTTTGGCTTCTGTGCCATGATCGTTGCATCGACATTTCCGAGCGTATAACCACGCTCCCGGGCAAGTTTCCATACATGGCGCAGCAGTACCTGACTGTCCGCACCCTTAAATGCTTCATCTGTATCTGGGAAATGTTTGCCGATATCCCCAAGCCCCAGCGCTCCTAGCACTGCATCTGCAATCGTATGCAGTAACACATCCGCGTCGGAATGGCCAAGCAGTCCTTTTTCATACGGAATCTCTACTCCGCCAATAATCAGCTTCCGCCCTTCCACCAACTGGTGTACATCAAACCCCTGACCGATTCGAATCATGACTCTTTCTCCTTCCTCTGCCGCAAAATCGCTTCTCCCATAATCAGATCTTCCGGTGTCGTTAATTTAATATTTGTATACTCTCCTTCTACTACATACACAGCCTGTCCTACTCGTTCGACTAACGAAGCATCGTCTGTTCCGATAAATCCTTCCCCACGTGCTCTTTCATGGGCAGTAAGAATCGTGGAAAGAAGAAAAGCTTGCGGGGTTTGAACGGCCCACAAGCTTTTTCTCGGTGGTGTATCTACCACCTGCCCCGCTTCGTCTGCACGCTTAATCGTATCTTTCACAGGCACCGCAAGGATAGCTGGGCCGCGTTTACGCACAGCCTGTATGACCGCATCAAGTGCTGCCTGTGATACAAACGGGCGAGCACCATCATGAATAAGCACATATTCACATGCCCGCAGCGCACACAATCCTTCATACACACTGTGCTGACGCTCTGCTCCACCAGCTACAACACGCACACCCGGATACGCGACAAGCATCTCACGAGTTTGAGCTACATCTTCGGCTGATGTGACAACTACAATATCCGCGATATCCGCACGGGATGTAAACAAGTCAAGCGTATGAAGCAAAACCGGTTTCCCGGCTAGCTCAATAAACTGCTTCTTAATGGTCCCACCCATACGCTTGCCCTGTCCGGCTGCTGCAATCACTACACCTACCATATGTCTCACTCTTTTCTTACAACGCTTTTTCCAACAATTTAGGCTTTGCAAAAATCATGCGTCCTGCCGATGTTTGGAGTACGCTCGTTACAATAACATCAATCATAGAACCGATATATTCCCGGCCGCCTTCCACAACAATCATCGTACCATCATCGAGGTAGGCAACACCCTGCCCGTTCTCTTTTCCATCTTTAATGACCTGCACATGAAGTTCTTCACCCGGAAGAACAACCGGCTTCACCGCATTGGCAAGGTCATTAATATTCAGGACAGAAACACCCTGGAGTTCACATACTTTATTGAGATTAAAGTCGTTGGTCACAACTTTACCTTTCATTACTTTAGCCAGCTTAACAAGCTTGCTATCTACCTCACTAATCTCTTCAAAATCCCGGTCCGTAATAATAACCTTCACTTTAAGCTCTTTCTGGATTTTGTTCAAAATGTCTAATCCGCGACGCCCACGGTTGCGTTTAAGTGCATCAGATGAATCTGCGATATGCTGCAGTTCTTCCAGAACAAACTCTGGAATAACAAGCGCACCTTCAATGAATCCAGTTTTGCAAATGTCTGCAATACGCCCATCAATGATTACGCTTGTATCCAAAATTTTATATTCCGTTCCATCGGATTCTTGCTTCTCATCTTTTTTCTTCTCACCTTTTGAACGGTTGCTTGAGAATACAGACATAATCTCATCTCGTTTGCGCAGACCGACCTGAAACCCGATATAGCCGCATAAAACAGACACCAGTAGCGGAAGTAATTTAGCGACAATCGGAATCGGTATGCTATTAATAGGGAGAAAAAGTAAAAAAGCAACAATAAGTCCAATAATTAGCCCCATAGCTCCAAATAAAACGTCCGTAATCGGCAACTTGATCAATGTTTCTTCGCTGCGTTTAATCGTACGGACAATATACTCCGTTGGCCATGACATAAGTACAGCAAACAAAACGGCTCCTAGTACCGCACCAATATATTCTGTTCCAGGAATACTGCCCATGTGCGCGTATGATTCTAGAAAAGAAAGAAACCGTGGACCAAATTGATACCCAAGGCCGGCACCCACCAGCAAGAAGAACAGCTGAATTATTCGTTTGACCACACTTTCACCTCCTTAATTGACTCATATCTCATTATAGTCATAACTCTCACAGAAAAAACGGCCTAAATCAAAAACGACAAAAGAAGTCTTTGTTTGACAAATCATTCTGTTTATACGAAACCACTTTCATAAAAGTTCCGAAAAAAAACAAAAAGCTTCTCTTAGAGAAGCTTTTCCCCTCTAACTATTCATAACCTGCTCAAGTAAGGTTGTCGCCTGTTCTTCATCAATATCCTTGACAAGCACGAGTTCACTGAGCAAAATCTGCCGGGCATTATCCAGCATTTTGCGCTCGCCGGTCGAAAGCCCCTTCTCCCTGTCACGGCGCATCAAATCACGAACTACATCCGCTACTTCATAGATGTCACCTGTACGCATCTTTTCCATGTTCTTGCGGAATCTGCGGTTCCAGTTCGTGGATACATCTATCTCATCAGTTCGCAGAATCTGAAGAACATGTTCCAAAGCTGGCATGTCGATGACTTCACGAATACCAAGATTCGATACCTTCCCCATCGGGATCATGACCTGCATATTCCCTACAGGCATCTTCATGATATAATACTGCTGCTTTTCTCCTAGGATTTCTTTCTCTTCAATGGCTTCAATAACACCTGCACCGTGCATCGGATAAACAATTTTGTCGCCAATTTGAAACAACAAATCCACCCCCAACAGAGTATCCATTTCCAAGGTATCACATAAAGAATTTTTTGTCAATTAAATTTTATTATCATAACACATAAAAAAGAACACTGTCAACTACAACTATCCCGATAATATAAAAAAAGATCGGAAACATCCCGATCTTTTTACGAGCTAATTCAAGAATGAAACATTTCTTCCTCTGATTCTTGATGACGGCGTTTACGCACCATGCGATCTATGCTCTTCTTCACGCCATACAAAGCATAAAGCACAAGTGGGACGAAAATTACCATAGGAAACTGCTGCGGGAACCTCCAGGCTGTCACCGCTACAGCACCAACAATAATGGGTGTCACCCAAAAAGCAGAACGTGGAATACCCACTTTCTTGAAGTTTGGATATTTAATATTACTAATCATCAGATATGCTAAACCAAACATGCTAAGCGCCAAATAAATCGGTGGAAATGCATTATGGTACAGCGCCATAGTCGCTAGCACACCACCTGCTGCCGTGATGGGCAGCCCCACAAAATAACCGGTATTTCCACCTGTTGCCGAGTTGAAACGTGCAAGACGCAGTGCTCCGCACGCCGGAAAAAGTCCGGTCAGCACAATACCAATCCATCCCATATCCTGCAAAATCACTACATACATAATAAGCGCGGGTGCAACGCCAAAAGTCACAATATCAGACAATGAGTCAAGTTCTTTGCCAAATTCACTCTGCGCATTCAACATGCGTGCCAGGCGACCATCTAGTCCATCGAGCACCATCCCGACAATAACCATAATCGCCGCATAGTTCATGTACTGAGGGTCCCCTTGAAAAGCAAACAACATCGCCACAACGCCCAAAAACAAATTACCGATTGTAAACATGTTCGGAATTGCCTTGGCTATCATTTTGCTCTTTATACCTCCCCGGTCCGCATGCACTACGGACTCCCTCTCTCTACTTAGGGATTTTTTGTAACCCCTGAGCAATTATCTTATTGTATGACGCACTAAATATGCCTGTCAATAAATACTTGCTCCTGAATCCGTTTGAGTCCTTCCTTAATGGCACGTGCCCGTACCTCTCCAATTCCTTCTACCTCATCAAGTTCTTCAATCGTTGCCATCATCACCTGCGGCAAACCAGCGAATTCTTCAATCAAGTTGGCCACAATAGATGCTGGCAGCCGTGGAATCTTGCTCAAAATACGATACCCGCGCGGGAATACAGGTTCATCATGAAGATTAGGCACCGGTGAGTACCCAAGTACTTTGAGGACATTAATCGGCTCAAGCAGATCATCAGCCGATAACTTGTGCAGCTGATTAAGCACATCATCCGGGTCTACCTCTTCTCCTAAACGACAATAGTCCTTTATGAGTAAATAAGCATCGTCTTCAATTTTGGATACAAGTTCTTCCATCTGCATACTGATCAGACGGCCTTCCGTTCCTAATTCATTAATATATTTGAGAATTTCGGTTTTTATTCGCATCACCATCTCAATGCGTTGTACAACAAGTGCGACTTCATGCAAAGTAACGAGTTCTTCAAACTCGAGCGCACCAAGATTCGTCAGTGCCTGATCCAATACAGACTTATATTTTTCGAGTGTTTGAATAGCCTGATTTGCCTTGGTCAAGATAACTCCAATATCTTTAAGCGCATACCGATACGGTCCACGGTACAACGTAATAACATTCCGACGCTGCGAAATCGAGATAACTAGCTGTCCAGTTTGTCTCGCGACCCGCTCCGCTGTACGATGGCGGGTTCCGGTCTCCGTAGACGGGATAGATGAATCGGGAATGAGCTGCGTATTTGCATATAGAATTTTTTTCACATCATCACTTACAATAATAGCTCCATCCATTTTAGCGAGCTCATATAAGTGTGCCGATGTTAAATCACAGTTAATGGAGAATCCTCCATCTACAATATCCCGGATAGCTGGTGTATGGCCAATTACAATAAGGGCTCCCGTTTTCGCTCGCAAAACATTCTCTAACCCGTCTCGCAATGGTGCTCCAGGAGAAACGAAGCGTAGAACTTCACTTATAAACTGTTCACGTTTGTTGTCTGCTGCCATGCTTATCCTCCCAGTGTTTCCCGCAGTGCTTCTGATACAGTATGCACCCCGACAATTTCAATGCCTGTCGGATACTCCCAACCTGTGCTATTTTTCGCGGGAATGATTACACGTTTAAATCCTAGTTTTTGCGCTTCCTTCACCCGCTGTTCAATACGGGAGACACCACGCACTTCCCCAGTCAAGCCTATTTCTCCAATTACGACATCATACGGATTCGTCTGCTTGTCACGAAAGCTTGATGCTAGACTGACGGCTACAGCGAGGTCAATCGCCGGTTCATCCAGGCGCACGCCACCCGCAACATTTACATAGGCATCCTGGTTTTGAAGCAGCAGCCCGACACGCTTCTCAAGAACCGCCATGATCATCGCAATGCGATTGTGGTCAACTCCGGTGGCCATGCGACGTGGAGTAGCAAAACCGGTCGGTGTAACGAGCGCCTGCATCTCGACAAGAACAGGGCGCGTGCCTTCCATACTAGCAACAACCGTTGAACCTGCTACACCTAGTGAGCGCTCCGATAAAAACATTTCAGATGGATTGGTTACTTCCGCCAATCCTTTTTCCGCCATCTCAAAAATACCGATCTCATTCGTCGATCCGAAGCGGTTTTTCACCGCACGCAGAATACGGTATGTATTGTGACGCTCCCCTTCAAAATACAGAACAGAGTCTACCATGTGCTCTAATAGGCGCGGTCCTGCAATCGCTCCCTGCTTCGTAACGTGGCCGACGATCATAATGGCGATATCCTTTGTTTTTGCCAGGCGCATTAGGTGAGCCGTACACTCGCGCACCTGTGCTACACTTCCCGGTGCAGATGTAACATCTGGATGAAAAATAGTTTGAATCGAATCCATAATCACAACAGCCGGGTTCAACTGGGTGATCTGCTGCTCTAACAAAAACAAATCGGTCTCCGCTAATACATACAGCTGGGCACTATTCGCACCAAGTCGTTCTGCTCGCAGTTTGATTTGCTTAGCTGACTCCTCACCAGAGATATACAACACCGTGTGACCATTACTCGCTAGCTCTTGTGACGTCTGTAGAAGAAGCGTTGATTTGCCGATTCCAGGGTCCCCTCCTACAAGCACAAGTGATCCCGGTACAACACCGCCCCCCAATACCCGGTTTAATTCACTCATATTTGTATCCAGGCGTGGTTCGTCCTCCCCAACAATCGTCGTAATGGAGGCCATTTTAGATGAACCAGCGGCAAGTCCGCCATGGCGAGCACCCGCTGTTCCTGCTTTCGGTTTTTCTATAATTTCTTCTACCAGTGTGTTCCAACTAGCACAGCCCGGACATTTTCCCATCCATTTAGGCGATTCATATCCGCACTCTTGACATACATATTTCGATTTATATTTAGCCATTCCCGTTTCTCTTCTTTCTACTTCATAAATTCTCCTTCTCCATTGTGCAAAAAAAGCCCTCCCGAGTAAAGCATCGCTTTCCCAGGAGAGCCTGATTGTTTCTCTAATCTCTAGTTCGACACCGATTCCCCAGCTTCCTGTGTGGTGAAGGTCAAGTCATTATCCTTCACATCAATCTTCACAACACTACCTTTCTGAATGTTGCCCGTAAGCAATTCTTCCGAGAGTCGGTCTTCAATATGGCGCTGAATCGCCCGACGAAGCGGACGTGCACCAAAGGCCGGATCAAACCCTGCTTTTGCAAGAAAACTCTTCGCCTCATCTGTCAGAACAAAGTCAATATCCTGCTCTTTCAATCGCTTGCGAAGCGCTTCTGTCATCAGCAGCGCAATCTCTGTGATGTGTGTTTCTTCTAGTGAGTGGAACACGATCAGCTCATCAATCCGGTTAATAAACTCTGGACGGAAACTACGCTTCAACTCACTAAGAACACGATCTTTCATATCATCATAGTTTTTCGAACTGTTCGGCGTCGTAAAGCCAAGTGAAGAGTTCTTCTTAATCATATCGGCTCCGACGTTCGATGTCATAATAATGACTGTATTGCGGAAGTCAACCGTGCGTCCTTTCGAATCAGTTAAACGGCCATCTTCCAGTACTTGAAGCAAAATATTGAACACTTCTGGATGCGCTTTTTCGATCTCGTCAAGCAACACAACCGAATATGGCTTGCGACGAACTTTTTCTGTCAGCTGTCCGCCCTCGTCAAAACCGACATATCCTGGAGGTGCACCTACGAGGCGAGAGGTAGAATGCTTCTCCATGTACTCGGACATATCAATACGGATAATCGCATCTTCTGCTCCAAACAGCGCTTCTGCTAGCGCACGAGCAAGTTCGGTCTTCCCAACACCTGTCGGTCCGAGGAAAATAAAGGAACCAATCGGACGCTTCGGATCTTTCAGGCCCGCACGAGCACGGCGGATCGCACGAGAGATTGATTTCACCGCATCTTCCTGACCAATTACACGCTCATGCAGGATCTCTTCCATTTTGAGAAGGCGTTCGGTTTCTTCTTCTTTCAGCTTCACAACCGGGATACCCGTCCAGCTCGCTACGACAGATGCGATATCTTCCGGCGTTACTTCCGAATCAGTCTGGCCCTGTTTCTCCTGCCATTCGTTCTTCGTACGATCTAATTCTTCACGAAGTTTCTGCTCTTTATCACGCATGGAAGCCGCTTTTTCGAATTCCTGACTTTGAACAGCCGCGTCTTTTTCCTTGCGAACTTCTTCAAGCTTTTGCTCAAGCTCTTTGAGATTCGGCGGAATGGTGTACGACTGCAAGCGAACTTTAGATGCCGCTTCATCAATTAAGTCAATCGCTTTATCCGGCAAGAATCGATCCGAGATGTAGCGATCTGACAAATGTACTGCCTGGCTGATCGCTTCATCTGTAATTTTTACACGGTGATGCGCTTCATAACGATCACGCAGCCCGAACAAAATCTGGACTGCTTCTTCCGGCGATGGCTCATTTACTTGAATCGGCTGGAAACGGCGCTCAAGTGCTGCGTCTTTCTCGATATATTTTCGGTATTCATCAAGTGTAGTGGCACCGATGCACTGCAGCTCTCCACGAGCAAGTGATGGTTTCAAAATGTTAGAGGCATCAATCGCCCCTTCAGCTCCACCTGCTCCAATCAGTGTGTGCAGCTCATCGATAAACAGGATGATATTACCCGCCTGACGGATTTCATCCATGATTTTTTTGAGACGGTCTTCAAACTCCCCGCGATATTTTGTACCGGCAACAACCGTTCCCATATCAAGCGTCATGACACGCTTGTTACGGAGCGTTTCGGGAATTTCATTGTTAATAATACGCTGTGCCAAACCTTCGGCAACGGCTGTTTTCCCAACACCCGGCTCCCCGATCAGAACCGGATTGTTCTTCGTACGACGGCTTAGCACTTGAATCACGCGCTCGATTTCTTTGGCTCGACCGATTACCGGATCAAGTCCGCCATCGCGAGCAACTGCTGTCAGGTCACGCGCCAGGCCATCAAGCGTCGGTGTATTTACAGCCGCATTGCTTGATGCCTGCTGATGCGAAGACATCGCTTCACTGCTTCCTAGCAGTTGAAGAACCTGCTGGCGCGCCTTGTTCAGGCTCACTCCAAGGTTGTTCAGCACACGGGCTGCCACACCTTCTCCTTCACGAATCAGGCCAAGCAAAATATGCTCAGTTCCTACATACGTGTGGCCTAGCTTGCGTGCTTCATCCATCGAAAGCTCGATCACTTTCTTCGCACGCGGTGTGTAATTAATATTGCTCGGCTGCTCGCCGCCACGTCCAATCAAAGATTCTACCTCGCCCTGAATTTTATCCAGTCCAAGGCCAAGTGCTTGCAGTGCTTTTGCAGCAATGCCGTCTCCTTCACGAATCAAACCTAACAGAATGTGTTCAGTCCCGATGTTTTTGTGACCCAGGCGAACCGCTTCTTCTTGCGCAAGGGCAAGGACTTTTTGTGCTCTTTCTGTAAAACGACCAAACATCATACACAAACACCTCCGTATATTTCATATTATTCCATTGCAGCTTGCAAACGTTCACGTATTAAACGGGCCCGACGTTCATCCCGCGAGTCTGAGTCAAGCTGTTGGCCCGCATATTGCTGGAGAAAACCCGGCTGGACCATAATTGTCAGCTCATTCATGACCGAAAGCGGAATATTGCGGATAATCCCTAGATCAATGCCTAATCTCACATCCGAAAGCTTCTCAGATGCTTCGTCAGATTCAATAATCCGGGCATTTGTCAGGACCCCATATGAGCGGCAGAGTCGATCCTCTAAGGGAAGACGTCGATTCTGCATCAAATGCTTGCGAGCCGCACGCTCCTGTTCAATAATCTGACGGGCTACGCTGGTCAAATTCTCAATGATTTCTTCTTCAGACTGACCGAGCGTAATCTGGTTAGAAATCTGAAACAGGTTGCCGGACGCCTCACTGCCTTCTCCATACACCCCTCGTACAACTAGACCTACCTGCGCAATAGCAGATAAAATCCGGTTAATCTGGTTGGTCAGTACGAGTCCAGGCAGGTGCATCATAACCGATGCCCGAATACCGGTCCCAACGTTTGTTGGACAGCTCGTCAGGTAGCCCCGACGCTCATCAAACGCAAAGTTCACGTGCTTCTCAAATATATCGTCCACTTGGTTCGCTGCTTCCCATGCTTTCTGAAGCTGCAGACCAGAAAACAGGCATTGAATTCTAAGATGATCTTCCTCATTCACCATGATGCTGAATGCCTCATTCTCACTGAGAAGCACAGCGCCCCCGCGTGAATCAGCCATCAAACTCGGGCTAATCAGATGCTTCTCCATCAACACACGTTTCTGAAGACTAGTCAACTCATCCATTCGAATAAACTCAAACGGCCCCTGACGCTTCAAATCTTCATCTTCCATTACCTGTCTGACAGCAGCGGTAATTTGCTCGAGCTGGCTGTCAGTTGCGAGAATCGGGAACGGATATTCCTGTATATTGCGAGCCAGTCGAACACGGCTGCTAATAGCAATATCGGCATCTTCACCATTCCCATTCATCCACTCACTTACCGCATTTGTTATAAAGTTCTGGAAAGACATGCGATTTCCCTCCTACAAATGTGCGATTTGCTGCTCAAGCTCGCGTATTCGATCACGCAGCTGTGCCGCTCTTTCGAATTCTTCCTGTTCAATGCACATTCGAAGCTCGTATTTCAACTGATCCATTTCTTTTTTGAGTTTAATCGTACCCCCGGAACGTTCAGGAACCTTGCCGCTGTGACGAGTATTTCCATGCACCCGGCGAAAAAGTGGATCAAGCCGTTCAGCAAATGCTTCATAACAATCACTGCAACCAAACCTTCCACTTTTGCTGAACTGTGGATAGGTCATCCCGCATGTATCACAGCGGAGCGGCTTCTCCTGATCAGCCTGTTGGAAGGAAACCGTATTGCTTCCCGATTGGTTTAACAGACCAGAAAGTAAGTGATGAATCGAAAAATCACTCATTCCACCTGGGAACATATGACCCTTCTCCTGTGCACACACTTCACAAATATGAAGCTGCGTTTTCTCACCATTAATAATTTTGGTGAAGTGAAGGGTTGCCGGTCGTTGATGACATTCCTGACAAATCATAGACGGCGTCCTCCTGACTGTATATATATTATAGAAAAATCGCAGTAAGCATGTTTTTCAAAAGATCTGCACGTATGCAGTCTCGAAGCGATACAGGAATCGATGTTAACACACGTCCCGTAGCTGCTTTCATTAGACTCATCTCTTTAGGCGTAATAATCCGTTCTTCCATAAGTCTCACGATAATGTTGTCGCAGGCAGCTGCTGTGATGCTATCTCCAATGGTTTCGAACAAAAGCTGATAAAAGAGCTGGTTATCCAGAATCTCAACTTTACGAATCCGAATATATCCCCCACCGCCCCGCTTGCTTTCTACCATATACCCTTTCTCGACGGTGAATCGAGTACTGATCACGTAATTAATCTGGGATGGTACACACTGGAACCTGTCAGCCAGCTCACCTCGCTGGATCTCTACCGCACCATTGCTCTGCTGTAAAATCCGCTTTAAATGTTGTTCAATGATGTCGGATATGTTCCGCATGCCTGCACCTCCTTACCATTTTGTTGACTTTGACTTTCTTTGACTTTAATTATAATCATGTCGATACTAAAATGCAACAAGTCCATACCTCTGTATTCTCGACGGAAAAAACTCTTTCTATTCTTGTATTTATGCAAAAAGAAAACGCCTCACCAGCCTGAACTGGGGGCGTTCGATTTCTCTTCCTTATCCAAAGCGGCCAGAGATGTAATCTTCTGTGCGCTTATCCTGCGGATTTGTAAAAATTGTTTCGGTTTCATCGTACTCGATCATCTCACCTAAGAGAAAGAACGCCGTGCGATCAGACACACGCGCTGCCTGCTGCATGTTGTGCGTCACGATAACAATCGTGTATTTCTTTTTCAGCTCATACAGCAATTCTTCCACTTTCTGTGTTGAGATCGGATCAAGTGCGGATGTCGGTTCATCCATTAGAACGACTTCCGGCTCTACTGCTAGCGTACGTGCAATACACAGACGCTGCTGTTGACCACCAGAGAGACCCATCGCATTTTTATTCAGACGATCTTTTACTTCATCCCAGAGACCTGCTTGCGTAAGGCAACGCTCAACAATCTCATCCATCTTCTTTTTGTTGCGGAAGCCATTGATACGTAATCCTGCGGCCACATTCTCATAAATCGACATGGTCGGAAATGGGTTCGGTTTCTGGAATACCATACCGACCTGCTGACGTACGGTCACAGGATCGAGGTCAGATGCATAAATATCCTGGCCTTCTAGCAAGAGTTCTCCATCTACACGTGCGCCTTCAATTACCTCATGCATCCGATTAATCGCACGTAAGAACGTTGATTTCCCACAGCCGGACGGTCCAATAAAAGCTGTTACTTTATTTTTTTCCAGCGTCATATTGATATTTTTAATGGCGTGAAAATTCCCATACCACAAGTTCAAGTTTTTCGCTTCGATCATTGCGCTCTCCACCTCGGTTTTTTATCGCTTCCGCGTAATCACACGCGCTGTTACGTTCAACAGGATTACCATCAAGATCAGCGTCAGTGCACCTGCCCATGCTTGTGCTTGCCACTCCGCATACGGCGAGATCGCATAGTTGAAGATTAGAACAGGCATGGACGCGATCGGCTGATTCAATGAATGATTCCAGTACATATTGCCGAACGCTGTAAACAGAAGCGGTGCTGTCTCACCAGCCACACGCGCAATCGCGAGCATGACGCCGGTAATAATCCCACGCAGGGCTGTTGGCAAAATGATTTTCATAATAACACGCCACTGTGGAATCCCAAGTGCAAGACCGGCTTCTCGCATATGGTTTGGTACTAGTTTCAACATCTCTTCGGTTGTCCGGGTAACGGCTGGAATCATAATGAATGCCAGGGCCACACCACCTGCGTAAGCCGAGAACCCACCCATCATCAGGACAACAAGCCCATAAACGACAATCCCGACGACAATGGATGGAACGCCGAGCATAATATCCGTTAAGAAAGATACAAATTTCCCAAAACGATTGCGTCCATATTCAGACAGAAAGATTCCGGACATTAAACCGACTGGAATACCAATGACAGACGCAAGACCAAGCAAAATGAATGTACCGACAATACCATTGGCCATCCCACCACCAACCTCGCCTGGAGGAGCTGGTAGTTCAGTGAAGAAGTCAAAATTCAGGGCAGATATCCCTTTGACCAGCACATACCCTAAAATGCTAAACAGCGGTGTAAGCGCCAGTATCATACTAAGGATCGTCAGCCCAACCATCACTTTGCTTTTGGTCTGACGGCGGCCGAGACGAATGTTGGATTTCTCGAATCCTACGTTATTGCTGCTTTTTAATACACTCTCCATCGATTACTTTGCCTCCTGTACGCCTCGCGAAGTCGTCCACACGAGGAATTTCGCAAAAATGTTGACGAGCAGCGTAACCGCGAACAGAAGGAAGCCAATCTCAATGAGAGTAGATAAGTATAAGTTCGACGATGCTTCATTAAACTCGTTAGCGATGACGCTTGCCATTGTATAGGCAGGGTCAAATATAGAATCCGGAATTTCCGGTCGATTTCCGATAACCATAGTGACAGACATTGTTTCGCCAATCGCACGTCCTAATCCGATAATCATCGCACCGAGAATACCGGAACGAGAATAGGTGAGAACAGCTTTGCGAATCATTTCCCATTTGGTAGCCCCAAGTGCCAGCGCTGCTTCGCGCTGCGACTCTGGTACAACCATCAGTACCTCCCGTGAGATCGAAGCGATCGTCGGGATGATCATAATCGCTAGAATAACACCCGCTGTAAAAATCCCTACCCCGAAGGATGGACCGCGGAAAAATGGAATGAATGTACCCAGTGTGTTAATAAACAGCGGAGCTATATATTCACGAATAATTGGGGATAAAACGAAAATCCCCCACAAACCATATACAATCGACGGAATAGCCGCCAGAAGTTCAATCAAAAAGCCAATCACATCACGGAACCACTTTGGCGCGATTTCTACCAGGAAAATCGCAATCCCTACACTAATCGGTGTCGCAATTGCAAGGGCAAGGAGGGACGATACGATTGTGCCATAAATGAAGGGCCATGCCCCGAATTCTTCTGCTACCGGATCCCATGCTTTGCTGAAAAGAAAGCTCGGTCCGTACTTGTCAATCGCAAAACTAGAACCGCGAAACATCTCCCACAGCATAATACCTAGCATTGCAATGATGGAACATCCAAAAACATATGCAACAGCCTTAAACACCTGGTCTCCATATCGTCTCTTCAAGAGATACACTCCTCTTCCTTGAAAAAAGCGGCAAAAAACTCATTCCGAGTTTTTTGCACGCTCTCCTCTACTTTCTTTTTTATTTCAGTACAGCTTCGCCGTTTACTTTTACTTTTTTCAGTGCTTCTACGCCTTTATCTTGCAGTTCTTTCGGCATCGGAGCGTAGTTCAGTTCACTTGCATATTTCTGACCGTCTGTTACAGCCCATTTAAGCATAGTCAGCATTTTTTCTGCTTTTGTTTTGTCCATTGTCAGGTTTTCTGGAACAAGTACCCATGTCGTACCTACGATTGGATAGCTGTCTTTACCTGGCTGATTGCTCAGTTTCACTTTCAGATCTGCTGGAATCGTTGTCAGTGCGCCTTTCGCTGCCGATGTTACTGTTTCAAGAGTTGGAGCTACGAACTGACCATCTTTGTTTTTGATACTCGCCGCTGTCATGTTGTTTTGAATTACGTACGCCAGCTCGACATAGCCGATCGAACCTGGTGTATTTTGTACTTGACCTGCTACACCTTCATTACCTTTTGCTCCTGTGCCTACGTTTGCCCATTTAACAGATTTACCTGTCTGCTCTTTCGTCCATTTTGCTGGCACAGCTGTGTTTAAATATGTTGTTACGATATGTGTAGTACCGGAACCGTCAGAACGGTGTACCGGGAAGATATCAGTTGCTGGAAGTGCTACGCCTTTATTGTCCGCAGCGATTTTTGGATCGTTCCATTTTTTGATCTTGCCATTATAGATGTCTGCAATGTTTTCAGGAGTCAACTTCAGGTCTTTCACACCTTCAAGGTTGTAAGCGATCGCTACACCACCAAGTGTTACCGGGATATGAAGTACGTTACCGCCTGCTGCTTTCAACTCATCTTCCTTCATTGGAGCATCAGAAGCTGCGAAGTCAACTGTTTTAGCAGTAAGTTGTTTGATACCACCGCCAGAACCGATAGACTGATAGTTTACTTTTACATCCGAATGTTCTTTGGAATATTCGCTGAACATTTTAGAGAACAACGGATTTACAAATGTAGAACCTGCTCCATTTAAAAGTCCAGCGTCTCCGCTAGCTGCTTTCTCACTACCTGGTTTCGCCGTGTCTTTATTTGTTGTAAGATCGTTACTACTAGAACCACAGCCAGTAAGAGCTGTCATGATCATACCTGTAGCTGCTAATACCCCTAATTTTTTTAACACTGCAAGAATCCCCCTTAGTAGTTTTAGTAGATGAGCTCTACTAGTTTTTTTGGTGTCTCGCTCGACATTCATAGTAAAGCACTTTATGGGGGTGGAACAAGGCATTTAACTCTATCTTTAATCTATCTTTACAAAGCATTTACATAGTAAATAAACAAACAAAATAGCTGTTTTCCACAAGAAAAAAACCCTTATTTCTAAGGGCTTACGTTTTTTGTAAATTTTTAATTAAGACTTGATTATACAATCCTATACTTTAAAAATATGTATGGCATCGCGAAGTTCTTCAGCTGTCTTAGCAAGAACAGTAGAAGCCGATACGATTTCTTCAATGGAAGCATTTTGTTCTTCAACAGAAGCTGCGATGTTTTGTGTACTTTCTGCTGATACCTCGGATATTTGAGCAATATCGCCCATCATTTGAACCATCGTTTGCGAACTAGTGTTTACTTGCTTGATTACAGAAGTAACCTGTTGGGAATGGACAGATACTTTCTCGATAGAATTTGAGATACCTCGGAAAGCTTCTCCTGTTTGATCAACAAGCGTAAGGCCTTCTTGCACCGCAGTAAGACCTTCCTGCATAGCCTGAATAGCTCGATGTGATTCGTTCTGAATATCCCCAATGAGGGCTTGAATGCTTTCTGCTGAATGGTTAGACTCCTCGGCTAATTTACGCACTTCATCTGCTACGATAGAAAATCCTTTTCCATGTTCCCCCGCCCGTGCTGCTTCAATCGCTGCATTCAATGCTAGCAGGTTTGTCTGGCTTGCGATCTGTGTAATCAATTCGATAATTTTTCCAATTTCATGTGACTTTTGGCCAAGTGATTCAATAACAATAGCCGTAGTCTGAACTTTTTCTTGAACGACATTCATTTGTTTGGTTGTATAACTCACTACTTCATTTCCTTGAAGAGCTTGCTCTGTTGCCACACTTGAACAATCTGCAACGGTTTGAATGCTACATACAGCTTGCCCCATTCCTTTAGAGTTTTCTTCCACTACCTTTGTGGATTGCACAACAGTTGCCACCTGCTTATCAGAGCCAGAAGAAACTTCCTGCATGGCAAGCGAAATCTGCTCCGTAGCTTTGCTTGCATGTTCTACATTTGCAGACATTTCTTCCGTCATAGCTGATACTTGTTCCGCATTTTGAGACACTTTATATACAATCACACGCAGTCTGTCACTCATTTTATTAAAGTCATCCGCTAAATCCTTAATTTCATCTTTGGTTTTGACGACAATCTTTTCTCCGGTTAGATCCCCCTCAGCAATCCGGCGTAGCTGTATCGCTATTTGCTTAATAGGATTAGAAATCATACGTGAGATCAGAATGCTTATGATAACACCCACTATTATCGCACATATGCTCAATGTAATAACCAGCGTCTTGCCTGAGTGATATAAATTAGCCGCTATATCCGTAGCAAGGTCAGCTCCCTTGCTATTTACATCTGCTAATTCCTCTAGCTTTTGATTTGCCTCATCAAAATAGGGCCGCGAAGACTTTATAATGGAATTCACTTCATCAAACTTATTCTCCTGAGCAGCCTGAGTAAGTGTGGAAAGAGTATTGAAGTAAACCACCTCTTTTTCTTTTAAACCATCATATAACTTTTTTTCTTCCGGATCTGTCAAGAAATCCTTTTCATACTGTTCCTGTTCCTTTTTTAATTTTTCAAGGCTATCCTGTATTCTGGTTACCAACTTTCCCCTTTCCTCCGGGTTACTCTCTAACATGAGCCGCAAAGAAAGTCGGTCTATATTAATAAAATCGATTTTCATATCATGTACAAGCACGGAAGCAGGGAACCATGTAGAATTGATTTCATCAACTTTACTCCCCATCCCTGTCATTTTTGTCACGGAAATTGTACTAATACTAACTAAAAGGATTAAAACTAATGAAAAACCGCCTATCAGTTTTTTCGTAATCGTCCAGTTCATTTTACACACTCTCCACTGTTTTTATAAACCAAATAGAATTTTAACATAAGATCCAAAAAATAACTGCACAAAAAAAAGAAAAACACACACGGACGAATAAAAATATATAAACAAAAAAAGGGGATCAATTCTCTTAATAGAGAATCGATCCCCTTTTTATACACCTTCAAAACTGAATCGAAACGTAACGTAAGTTGTATTGGTTAAGCCCTCGACCGATTAGTATTCGTCAGCTCCGTACATTGCTGCACTTCCACCTCGAACCTATCTACCTCATCATCTATAAGGGGTCTTACCAGCTTATGCTGTGGGAAATCTCATCTTGAGGGGGGCTTCACGCTTAGATGCTTTCAGCGCTTATCCCGTCCGCACATAGCTACCCAGCTGTGCTCCTGGCGGAACAACTGGTGCACCAGCGGTGCGTCCATCCCGGTCCTCTCGTACTAAGGACAGCTCCTCTCAAATTTCCTGCGCCCACGACAGATAGGGACCGAACTGTCTCACGACGTTCTGAACCCAGCTCGCGTACCGCTTTAATGGGCGAACAGCCCAACCCTTGGAACCTACTTCAGCTCCAGGATGCGATGAGCCGACATCGAGGTGCCAAACCTCCCCGTCGATGTGGACTCTTGGGGGAGATAAGCCTGTTATCCCCAGGGTAGCTTTTATCCGTTGAGCGATGGCCCTTCCATGCGGAACCACCGGATCACTAAGCCCGACTTTCGTCCCTGCTCGACTTGTAGGTCTCGCAGTCAAGCTCCCTTGTGCCTTTACACTCTGCGAATGATTTCCAACCATTCTGAGGGAACCTTTGGGCGCCTCCGTTACCTTTTAGGAGGCGACCGCCCCAGTCAAACTGCCCGCCTGACACGGTCCTTCATCCCGGTAAGGGATGCAAGTGAGAAGGCCAGCATTGTCAGGGTGGTATCCCAAGGACGCCTCCCCCGAACCTGACGGTCCGGATTCAACGGCTCCCACCTATCCTGTACAAACAATACCAGCATTCAATATCAGGCTGCAGTAAAGCTCCATGGGGTCTTTCCGTCTTGTCGCGGGTAACCTGCATCTTCACAGGTAGTATGATTTCACCGAGTCTCTTGCCGAGACAGTGCCCAAGTCGTTACGCCTTTCGTGCGGGTCGGAACTTACCCGACAAGGAATTTCGCTACCTTAGGACCGTTATAGTTACGGCCGCCGTTTACTGGGGCTTCGGTTCAAAGCTTCGCCTTGCGGCTAACCTTTCCCCTTAACCTTCCAGCACCGGGCAGGCGTCAGCCCCTATACTTCGCCTTGCGGCTTCGCAGAGACCTGTGTTTTTGCTAAACAGTCGCTTGGGCCTTTTCACTGCGGCCCCCTCGCGCTTTGACACGCTACCGGGGCACCCCTTCTCCCGAAGTTACGGGGTCATTTTGCCGAGTTCCTTAGCAAGAGTTTTCTCGCGCGCCTTAGGATTCTCTCCTCGCCTACCTGTGTCGGTTTGCGGTACGGGTACCTCACTCCTCGCTAGAGGCTTTTCTTGGCAGTGTGAGATCAGGGACTTCGCTACTTTAATTCGCTCGCCATCACAGCCTGGCGTTACAGTGTACGGATTTGCCTATACACACGCCTCACTGCTTGGACAGACATAACCAGCAGTCTGCTCACCCTACCCTCCTGCGTCCCCCCGTTGCTCAAACGGAGTGGAGGTAGTACAGGAATTTCAACCTGTTGTCCATCGCCTACGCTTTTCAGCCTCGGCTTAGGTCCCGACTAACCCTGAGAGGACGAGCCTTCCTCAGGAACCCTTAGGCTTTCGGCGGAAAGGATTCTCACCTTTCTTTTCGCTACTTACACCGGCATTCTCACTTCCTACCGCTCCACCAGTCCTTCCGGTCTGACTTCACCGCTGTAGGAACGCTCCCCTACCACTGCACCATACGGTGC
>NZ_CP116902.1:3740000-3853322 GCF_028471905.1 Aneurinibacillus uraniidurans
GCTTTCACACCTAACTTAGAAAACCGCCTGCGCGCGCTTTACGCCCAATAATTCCGGACAACGCTTGCCCCCTACGTATTACCGCGGCTGCTGGCACGTAGTTAGCCGGGGCTTTCTCGTAAGGTACCGTCAGACCGGGAGGTCATCCCGGCGGTTCGTCCCTTACAACAGAACTTTACGATCCGAAAACCTTCTTCGTTCACGCGGCGTTGCTCCGTCAGACTTTCGTCCATTGCGGAAGATTCCCTACTGCTGCCTCCCGTAGGAGTCTGGGCCGTGTCTCAGTCCCAGTGTGGCCGATCACCCTCTCAGGTCGGCTACGCATCGTCGCCTTGGTAGGCCTCTACCCCACCAACTAGCTAATGCGCCGCAGGCCCATCCAACAGTGACTCATGGTCTTTCCCAGCAAGGAGATGCCTCCTTGCTGCGTATCAGGTATTAGCACCGGTTTCCCGGAGTTATCCCTGTCTGTCGGGCAGGTTGCCTACGTGTTACTCACCCGTCCGCCGCTAACATCAGGAGTGCAAGCACTCCATCTGTCCGCTCGACTTGCATGTATTAGGCACGCCGCCAGCGTTCGTCCTGAGCCAGGATCAAACTCTCCAATAAAGTTGAAAAGATGATTCACTGAGCTCGAAAGCTAGCTTATAAATAAAATCGAAATTGATTGAACTCGCACACTCGAGTTTCACTGTTCAGTTTTCAAGGAACTTCTTTAGTAGTTCACCGCGTCTCAGCGGCGACTTTATTATCTTATAACATTCTACAGCGTTTGGCAAGTACTTTTTTGAAAAAGTTTTTTTGCTGTTTGTTCTGCTTCATGTTACCGCTACCTATCAGCAGCGACAGGAACTATCTTATCACATTATAAGTATACTTTACAACAAAAGTTTATAAATAAATTAAAAAGCAGGAGTGCATTGCAACCCCCTGCTTTTCTTTCAAACATATTTATACTTCTTCCGTGTTTTCTTCCACTTCTTCTACTTGCTCTGTAGCGCTACGCTCACGCATAAGCGGGAACAGCAGAACATCACGAATGGATGGAGAATCCGTCAACAGCATCACAAGGCGGTCAATCCCGATACCAAGCCCACCTGTTGGCGGCATGCCATATTCAAGCGCCTCCAGGAAATCTTCATCCATCATATGGGCCTCATCATTTCCTGCCTCACGCTCTAGCAGTTGCGATTCAAAGCGCTGACGCTGGTCAATCGGATCATTCAGCTCCGTAAAGGCGTTCGCATGCTCACGACGCACGATAAACAGCTCGAAACGATCCGTAAAACGCTCATCCTCTTCGTTCTTCTTAGCCAGCGGAGATACTTCTACTGGATGTCCATAAATAAAGGTTGGCTGAACAAGCGTTTCTTCAACAAAATGCTCAAAGAACTCGTTCACGATATGTCCGTATTTCGCACCTGGTGGTACCGGAACATTGTGTTTCTTCGCCAGTTCATGTGCTTCCTCATCTGTCATATGCGGCCAGAAGTCAACACCTGTCACTTCCTTGATCGCATCAACCATATGAACTCGTTTCCACTGCGGCTTTAAGTCTACTTCAAGCCCCTGATAGTTAAATGTAGTTATCCCGAATACATCCTGCGCCACATGCGCAATCAATTCTTCGGTTAAACGCATAATATCTTTGTAGTCCACATACGCTTCGTATAACTCAATGGATGTAAACTCCGGATTATGGCGCGTCGAAATGCCTTCGTTACGGAAAATACGTCCGATCTCATACACTTTCTCCAGGCCACCCACAATGAGTCGCTTCAAATGCAGCTCTGTTGCAATACGCATATACAGTTTCATATCCAGAGCATTATGGTGCGTCACAAACGGACGGGCTGCAGCCCCACCCGGAATGCTATGCATCGTTGGTGTTTCCACCTCAAGATATCCACGCTCATCAAGATAACGGCGCATAGATTGCAGGATTAAACTGCGTGCGATAAATGTATCTTTTACGTCTGGATTCATTACCATATCCAGATAACGTTTACGGTAACGGGTTTCTACATCTTTTAACCCGTGGAATTTCTCTGGCAGTGGACGGAGCGACTTACTCAGCATAGTCACTTCATGTGCCTTTACGCTTGTCTCACCTGTTTTTGTTTTAAATACGACCCCTTTAACTCCAAGCCAGTCACCGATGTCGCACATTTTATACATATCATATACATCTTCACCAACCTGATCCTGACGCACATAAATCTGTATACGACCAGATTGATCCTGCAAATGAGCAAAACCAGCTTTCCCCTGACCACGCTTCGCCATCATGCGACCAGCGATTACCACTTCATTTGTCTGCTCAGCTAACTCTTCCTTGTCCACTTCTGCAAACTTATCCAGCACTTCTTTAGCCGTATACGTACGCTCGAACTTTTGGCCGAACGGATCAAATCCTTTTTCACGCAGTGTTGCCAATTTCTCACGCCGTACAACTTCTTGTTCACTTAGTTCTTCCAAACGAGACATGATTACTTTCAACTCCTTACAAACCTTTTACTATTCATGATAGCCTAAAACCGGGCAAAAGCTCCCACGAAAATCGAAGGAGCTCATAAAAAATTCTTATTACTGTACTTTAATATCGACGATCTCGTAGCGAACCGTGCCTGCTGGTACAGCTACATCAACAGTAGAGCCTTTTGCCTTACCAAGCAGCGCCATACCTACTGGAGACTCATTGGAGATTTTATTGTTAATCGGATCAGATTCAGCCGAACCCACGATTGTAAATTCCATTTCATCGCCATACTCAAGGTCTTTCACGATAACAGTAGAACCTACATGTACAACACCTGAATCAAGCTCATCTCCGGAGATCACGCGTGCGTTGCGCAACATTTTCTCAAGCGTAATGATACGCCCCTCGATAAAAGCCTGTTCGTTCTTTGCTTCTTCGTACTCCGAGTTCTCGGACAAGTCACCATAGCTGATCGCTTCTTTAATACGCTGAGCAACTTCGCGACGTTTTACCGATTTTAGTTCTTCAAGCTCATCTTCTAATTTTCTTAAACCTTCGGCGGTTAAAATGACTTCTTTTTCGGCCATTTTCCTGTTCCCCCTATTCATCTTCTATGTCCAATTTATCGTAGAGTGTATGATGAAACCATATTTTTTATGCAAAACATATATGAAACTGCCAGTGGTTCACTGGCAGTTCCGCAGCAGATATTAAGGTATTATATGGTAGGCTGCTATCGTTGTCAAACCTACACCAGACTTGCCTGCTGTCGTGCTTCCCACTCTGCTGTTTTGGCTTCGACGCGCTCCAGATAGGACAGCAATAACTTCGCCATACCCTCTCGTGTTTCCTGCACGTTGACTTCATCACGAATCTGAGCGGATGCAGGCAACCCTTTCAAGTACCAGGCTGCATGCTTGCGCATTTCGAGCACAGCCACTTTCTCACCTTTTACTTTAATCAGGCGATCCAGATGAAGAAGGGCGATCTCGACTTTCTCGCGCGGAGTCGGATCAGGTGGAAGCTCTCCTTTTGTGAGATATTCAACCGTCCGATACAGCATCCACGGATTGCCGAGTGCGGCACGGCCGATCATAACCCCATCACAGCCTGTCTCCTCAATCATCCGCTTCGCATCTTCCGGGGATGCGACATCACCATTCCCGATTACCGGAATGTTCACCGCTTCTTTCGCCTGACGGATGTAACTCCAGTCTGCCTTGCCCTGGTACATCTGTACACGCGTACGACCGTGTACCGCAATGGCAGCCCCACCTGCACGCTCCACTGCTTTTGCATTTTCTACAACATAAATATGGTCGTCATCCCAACCGATACGCATTTTTACCGTAACTGGCTTCGATACGCTCTCGACTACGGCTCCTACCATCTCTTCAATTTTATTCGGATCAAGCAGAAGACGCGCACCTGCATCACAGCTGACGATCTTCGGCACGGGACATCCCATGTTTATATCAATAATATCGGCATTCGTATGCTGATCGACATGCTGTGCCGCCTGAACAAGCGTTTCCTTGTCCCCACCAAAAATCTGCAAACTTAATGGCTTCTCGCGATCGTCTACATACAGCATATCCATCGTTTTCTTGTTGCCGTGGACAATGCCTTTATCGCTAACCATCTCTGCACAGACCAGACCTGTTCCGAATTCTTTCGCAATCAGACGAAACGCCGGGTTGCAGACCCCGGCCATCGGAGCAAGCACAACGTTGTTCTTCAACTCGATATTTCCGATTTTCAGGTTAGCCATACTTTCACCTTCCACGTAAATCTTTTGCTGCGTTCTACACGCAAGTATTCACTATTGTATCACACGTGTCTACTTCCAGCAAAACGATTTACTACGGCGCACACCATCTGTATGTGCCAGCTTCGAAAGTATCTCCTCAATCGATACATTCGTACCTGTAGACAGCGGAATCGCCTGATGCGGCACAAGTTCTGCCAGTGGCACAAGCACAAAAGCACGCTCGATCATCCGTGGATGCGGAATACAAAGCCCTTCTGTATCCACCTGTTGCTCTCCGTATAGCAAAATGTCAATGTCTACCGTGCGTGGACCCCAGCGGATGTCACGCGTTCGCCCCAACTGTTGCTCAATGCGCTGCGTCTCTTCCAGAAGTGTCTGTGGTGGGAGTGTTACATCAGCCTCCAGTACAAGATTATAAAATACATCCTGTTCCACATACCCGACTGGATCGGTTTCGTACAGGGATGAACTTCTAAGCACCTGTATTCCCTGCACCGCTTCAAGCAAACGTACCGCTTCTTGAAGGGTTCTTTCTTTATCCCCCATATTCGAACCAAGCCCAAAAAATACCCGTGTCTCCCCTGTCATTCTATGTACGCTCCCGCTTAATTTCTACAGCTACGGACTGATAATGCCCAGGAATCGGTGGGTCCGGTTTCACAACACGAACGAGTACCTCTACAATTCGTGCATGCTCGGCGAGCAGACGAGTCGCAATCTGCTCCGCTATCGCTTCAATCAACGCATAGCGTTCGTCCTCTACAACCTGCTTTGTAGTTGTATATACATGTGCATAATTTACCGTGTCATTTAAATTGTCACTTCGTCCGGCATCAGACAAATCACAGGCCAACTCCAAATCAACATAAAAACGCTGCCCGAGCTTGTTTTCCTCAGGGAACACGCCATGATAGCCCCAAAATTCCATACGGTTAAACAAAATTTTATCCACGCTTACTCACGTCCTCTCTCCTGACGCCAGCCGTATAGCATCGCGTCCATCATCCGACAGATACGCACCGTCTCTTTTACATCATGAACACGGACAATGTGACAACCACGCTCAATGCCAAGTGCTACGGTTGCCCCGGTTCCTTCCACTCGCTCCGTTACGGGAACTCCACCAAGCGCTTCGCCGATAAATCGTTTGCGCGATGTAGCGAGTAACACTGGATACTCAAGCTCGACGAGTCGATCCAGGCGATACATCATCTCCAAATTGTGCTCGTATGTTTTAGCAAACCCGATACCGGGGTCGAGAATAATATACTGATCTTGCACACCTGCCTGTTTCGCCCGCTCTATACAGTCCCGCATGTCATTCAGCACATCGTCTATGAAGCAGTCATAATTCATGTTATCCCGGTTGTGCATTAAGATAACCGGAACATCCGCTTCTGCCATGACATGCGGCATAGCAGGATCAGCTTTTCCAGCCCATACATCATTAATAATAGAGGCTCCTGCCTGCACAGCTTGTCTAGCTACTTCT
This sequence comes from Aneurinibacillus uraniidurans, assembly GCF_028471905.1. Lineage (NCBI taxonomy): Bacteria > Bacillati > Bacillota > Bacilli > Caryophanales > Paenibacillaceae > Aneurinibacillus > Aneurinibacillus uraniidurans. The sequence goes on from NZ_CP116902.1 coordinate 3,745,743, forward strand.
GCCTTGTATGTATCAATCGAGAGAGGGACATCTACTTCATGCGCCAACGCCTCGATAACCGGAATCACACGAGATAACTCCTCATCAAGTCCCACCGGCTCGTGCCCAGGCCGCGTCGATTCACCCCCAATATCAATGATGTCCGCTCCCTCCGCCACCATCTGACGGGCATGCTCAAGCGCTCTGTCGATCTGATTATAGTTTCCCCCATCTGAAAACGAATCCGGGGTCACGTTTAAAATTCCCATGACAAGCGTTCGTTCATGTAATGGCAGCTCGTATCTACCTGCCCGAAGAGGTACGTGTACCATTTGTCTTCCTCCTGTCTGCTTCTTTATCTAGATGCTTGCCCGATACAGCTCTAGCAGACGTTTTGTTAGCGTTCCTATTGTACCCGTACCGATCTGCTTTTCATTCACAGCCCGAATCGGTACAATCTCTAGCATCGCATTCGTAATAAACACTTCATCTGCTACCATCAGCTGATCGAGATAATAAAAGCCTTCATGCACCTCAATGCCATTCGATTCCGCAAGTTCAAGCACGAATTCCCGACGTGTGCCCGGAAGAATCCCTGTATTCACATGTGGCGTGTATAGGACCGAGTCTGACACAAAAAACACATTCGAGACGATCCCTTCCGCCACACATGTATTTTCCGTCAGGAACAATCCCTCTACATCCGGATCGTTTCCAATTTCCATTTTACCGAATCGATTGTTCATATAGTGGTGCGATTTGAAACGCCACTCCCCTTCTGGCGTATTGCGCGGACGCTTAAGCACCTGCAGCCGCTTCCCCGTCTCATACAGTGAAGTCGGAAACGCCGCTAGTGGCTTCGTAAAAATCAGCCAGTGTGGATTCTCATACACCCCAGCATACGGGCCTAATCCCTCATCTCCCGCTGTCAGATCCACACGTACATACGCATCGTCTAGATCGTTTTCATTGAGCGTCTGAAGAATTGCAAAGCGAAGCTCTTCTCGCGTCATCGTCACGCGAATACCAAGCTCATCTGCCGCCTCGCACAGACGGCGATAATGCTTGTCCAAAAGAGCAATGTGGCCGTTATATACTCGCATCGTTTCAAACAGGCCAAGTCCATAAAGAAAGCCGTGATCAAACGGCGAGATCACAGCCTGTGTTGCATTGATTAGTTGACCGTCAAGAAAAACCTTCATGCCCGGATCAACACTCCTTTTTATCTACTTTTGTACGGGCGCATAGCGGGTAAGAAAATTACGCAGCATCTGCTTCCCGTGTTCTGTCATAATGGATTCTGGGTGGAACTGTACACCTTCAATCGCCAGTTCGCGATGGCGCAGCCCCATAATTTCTCCCTCCGCTGTCTCCGCTGTAATTTCCAGACAGTCCGGCAAAGATTCTCGCTCTACGATAAGCGAATGATAGCGCGTTGCCTTAAACGGCGATGGCAGGCCCTCGAATACTCCTTGATTATGGTGATACATATCCGACGTTTTGCCATGCATAAGGCGCTCAGCCCGAACTACATTTCCCCCGAATACTTGCGCAATAGATTGATGACCCAGACATACACCAAAAATCGGAATCACCCCCGCAAAGCGCTTAATGGCTTCTAGGCTAATCCCTGCCTCATTCGGCGTACATGGTCCTGGTGAAATCATTAAATAAGAAGGAGCTAACTCTGTAATCTCGTCACACGTAATTTTGTCATTGCGTACAACCCGTAACTCTTCCCCCATCTCACCCAAATACTGCACAAGATTGTACGTAAACGAATCGTAATTATCAATCATCAAAATCATACTCAACTCTCCTCTCTCAAACTCGTCTCAACTGGTCTTCAGTCAGCGCAAGCGCCTTCCAGACGGCTTCCGCCTTCTTTAATGATTCATAATACTCTGCTTTAGGAACGGAGTCAATGACAATCCCTGCCCCTGCTTGTACATGCGCCTGACCGTCTTTGAGAATCATTGTGCGGATGATAATATTGCACACCGCATCCCCGTTAAAACCAAGCAGGCACATCGACCCTGTGTATGGTCCACGTGTGACTGGCTCTAACTCTTCAATGATCTCCATCGTCCGTACTTTTGGTGCCCCGGTAATCGTTCCACCTGGAAATGTTGCAACAATCGCATCATACATATCCTTATCCTCTGCAAGCTCACCGACTACATTCGAGACAATATGCATGACGTGTGAATACTTCTCCACCACCATCAGTTCATCTACATGCACAGAGCTATAGCGACTGACACGTCCAAGGTCGTTACGCTCTAGATCAACGAGCATGATATGCTCTGCTACTTCCTTCTCACTACCAAGCATCTCCTGTACAAGTGCCTCGTCCTCCCTATCGTCCTTCCCACGGCGGCGCGTGCCTGCGATCGGACGAGTACTCAGCTTACCACCCTTCACTTGCACAAGAAGTTCAGGAGAAGCAGAGACAAGCTGGAATTCCGGGAAGCGCAGGAGTCCCATATATGGGGACGGATTAATCTGGCGCAGCACCTCATAGATCGCTTCAGCATCCGCATCGGTTGCCCGTGTCTGACGCACAGACAGGTTGACCTGAAACACATCGCCTGCTCCAATGTATTGCTGTACACGACGCACAGCTTCCTCAAACTCCGTCTGCGTAAATGATGTTACAACAGGTAACGCCGCTACCTCTTCCTCTGTTTGGCTGCCATATGATTTGCTGTCTAACGTATATAGAAGCTCCGCCATCATTTTCAGCTTCTTCTCTCCTGCTTCCACCGTGTTGATTTGTGCAGCAGGTCCAACATGTACAATCATATACATTTCGCGGGTAACATGATCAAAGGCATATACTTCTTCTGCCATCATCAGGTACACATCAGGTAACTTGAGATCGTCCTGTGCACAGCGCGGCAATTTCTCATAATACCGCCCCATATCATAACTCAAGTACCCAACCGCACCACCGTACCAATCCGGCAGTCCGGCATGTACCGCTTCTTTAGCAGACGGTGACTGTTCATGACACATCCAGCGTCTCACAACAGCAAGCGGATCGGCAAGTGTCGTGATCGGTTGTCCATTATAGCAAGCCTGGCCATCTTTATAAGTAAGAGTAGCAACCGGGTTTGCTCCTACATACGTATAGCGCCCGCTCCGTCCACTCTCAATAATAAAAGCATATTCACTCTGTTCTCGCAGCTTTCGATACAACTGCCACGGATCTTCTCTATCCCACGCCTTCTTATCCCAAAGCGGCACACGATCATATTGGGTAAGCTGCTGACGAGTCCACGTGTTCGTCTCTGTCACATTCATCATCCTGTTCTTTCGCATTTAAAAACCCCTGCCGACATTCCGACAGAGGTTGGTCTTTCTTTATTATACGTACTATTCGTCGAATTGATAAAGAGGGGTACTTAAATAACGTTCACCATTGCTCGGAATGATGACTACAACATTTTTGCCTGGGCCGAGTTCTTTCGCCAGCTTTTTCGCTGCATAGATCACTGCCCCGGAAGAGATGCCGCCGAGAATCCCTTCTTGCTTCGCTACTGTACGGGATGTCTCGAACGCATCGTCGTTTTCCACTCGGATGATTTCATTATACACTTCCGTATTCAGTGTATCTGGAACAAATCCAGCACCAATACCCTGAATTTTATGCGGTCCTGGCTTGCCGCCAGACAGTACTGGAGACGCAGCCGGTTCTACCGCTACAATACGAACATCTGGGTATTTCTCTTTCAAAACTTCCCCAACACCTGTGATTGTACCACCCGTACCAACACCAGAGATGAACCCATCGATGCCGCCAATCTCATCACCCTGTTCCAGTAGTTCACGTGCAGTTGTCTCGCGATGAATTTGCGGGTTTGCTGGATTTTTAAACTGCTGCGGTAAGAAATAAGAAGGATCTTCCTTCACTAGCTCTTCTGCTTTACGAATGGCGCCTCCCATCCCTTCAGCACCTGGTGTAAGCACTAGCTCCGCACCGTAGGCACGCAGCAAGTTGCGGCGCTCCATACTCATCGTATCCGGCATGACAAGCACAGCACGATAGCCTTTTGCCGCCGCTACCATCGCCAGACCGATTCCCGTGTTCCCACTTGTCGGCTCAATAATTGTCATGCCTTCTTTTAGTACTCCGTCCTGCTCGGCTGCCTCGATCATAGCTAGTGCAATTCGGTCTTTTACACTGCTACCAGGGTTAAAAAATTCAAGCTTCAAATAAATATTCGCTTCCCCTTCTTCTACAACCCGGTTTAATTTTACTAATGGTGTATATCCAATTAAATCGGTAATGGATTGAGCTACTCGCATCTGATTTCCTCCTCGCAAATCCCTACTAAGGTAATCGGTTTTATAAATAATTATATAGCGAATGACCTACGTCGTCAATGCAGGTTTACAACTGTTCCCTAATATTTTCTAAATGTTCCCTATCGAGATGGTATACCTCGTTGCAAAATTGGCAGGTCATCTCCGCTTCGCCCTGCTCTTCGATAATCGAATCCAATTCTTCTTTACCAAGACTAATCAACGCCCGATTGATCCGGTCAATGGAGCAATGACAATTAAAATACACCTTATGCGTATCAAGCAGGTCAAACTCTTCCCCAAGCACTTCCTTAAGCATCTCTTCCGGTGTCAGCCCTTCATCAATCATCGTCGAAACTGGACGAATGCTAGAAAGAGACCGCTCCAGCTTCTCAATGATATGATCCGGCGTGTTTGGCAGCAATTGAACAATAAAACCTCCTGCAGCACGAATCGTATTGTCTGGATTCACAAGTACTCCAACCCCAACCGCAGACGGTACCTGTTCGGAGACAGTCAGATAGTAGGTGAAATCTTCTCCAAGCTCACCAGATATAATTGGGCTTGTCCCCTGATACGGCTCTTTCAAGCCAAGATCTTTCGTTACGGTAACGCTCCCCTCTGTTCCGACAGCCCGGCGCACATCAAGCTTACCCTGCTCATTTAGCTCCATAAAATGAACATGTGGATTGCTGACATAACCGCGCACTTCTCCGGTCGCATTCGCATCGGCCACAATTTGTCCGATGGGCCCACCGCCGCGCACAATAACAGTAAGACGTTCTTCCCCTTTTAGCATCGCACCAATCATCGCCGCAAATGATACCGTTCTTCCTACTGCTGCACTTACAATCGGCCATGTATCCAAGCGGCGCTGTATCTCGCTAATCGTTTCCGTTGTGCGAACGGCAAATACGCGCACGTGCCCATCATATGCCATCCCACGTACTAAGTAATCATTCATTTCTGTATCGTCCTTTCCTCGTTGGAAATCTATGCGTTTATTGTACCACAATTAGTTTGCAAGCAAAAAAGCGGGAGCTGACCTGCTGGCCGGGCCCCCGCTTTTTGTTATTTTTTGTTGCGATCATAAATGAGACGCAATCCCTTAACCGTCAGCCATGGATCAACTTCATCAATCTGGCTCGATTCACTTCCGATCAATTCCGCCAGCCCACCTGTCGCAATCACTTTTGGCTCAACTGGACATTCTGCTTTCATACGACGTACCAGTTCATCGACCTGGCCAACAAATCCGTAAATAATTCCGGACTGCATCGCATGAATGGTATTACGACCAACGACACTCGGCGGCTTTACAAGTTCGATACGCGGCAGCTTAGCTGCCCGACTGTATAGCGCTTCGGTAGAGATGCCGATCCCCGGTGCGATTGCCCCACCGTGATAGCCACCCTCTTCATCAATTAAACAAAATGTCGTAGCTGTACCAAAATCCACGATAATAAGCGGTGTGCCATAATAATGAATGCCTGCAACTGCGTTTACAATTCGGTCTGCGCCAATTTCACGCGGGTTATCCGCTTTAATATTCAATCCGGTTTTCAGCCCCGGACCGATTACCATCGGCTTCACATGAAAATATTTTTGGCACATTTTCTCAAGCGGGAACATAAGCGGCGGCACAACCGATGAAATAATCGCCCCTTCAATTTGCTCACAAGAGAGCCCACTGTCCAGGAACAAATTTTTGATCAGCATACCGAATTCATCCGCTGTTTTGCTGCGGTCGCTGCTGATGCGCCAGTTATGCTTAAGTTCATCCCCTTCATATACGCCGAGTACGATGTTCGTATTCCCTACATCAATGACAAACAGCATGTTTTTCCCCCGTTTATCTTTTTCTCTCGTTTAAATCCAAACTAATGTCAAGCGCTGAAACAGAATGGGTCAAGCTTCCTACCGAAATGACATCGACACCGGTAGCCGCAATGCCTGCTACCGTATCAAGATTCACTCCGCCAGATGCTTCTACAACCATGCGACCGTCTACACGCCGCACCGCTTCCGCCATCGTTTCATTATCCATGTTATCAAGCATGATAATATCCGGCTTTGCAGCTATCGCTTCTTCCAGCTGTTCGAGCGTTTCCACTTCTACCTCTATGCGCATCGTATGCGAAATCCCTGCACGCGCACGTTGAACAGCTGCTGTAATCCCGCCTGCTCCTTTGATATGGTTATCTTTAATCATAACCGCATCAAATAAACCAATGCGATGATTATGGCCGCCGCCAACTACAACCGCATATTTCTCTAGCATCCGCAGACCAGGTGTAGTCTTACGTGTATCAACAATGCGGACATGCTCATTTGTTGTCCGCGCTTTCTGTACGTACGCATGCGTTTCTGTTGCAATGCCGGACAGGCGTTGCAGCAGATTAAGCGCCAGCCGTTCCCCACTCAAAATGCTCTGTGTGCTGCCTTCTACTTCGGCAATGACAACCCCTTTCTCGACATATGTCCCATCCTCCACTTTTTTCGTGAACGTAAGGGATGAATCAAGATTGGCAAATACGTGAGTCGCCACATCAAGCCCGGCGATCACACCCGCCTGCTTCGTATATAAGATGCCTGTCCCAACTGAATCCTGTGGAATGGTCGCCTGGCTTGTAATATCGCCAAATCCGATATCTTCTGCCAGCCACATCTCAATCTGCTGATCCAGCAGTTTTTCATTCATCTTCATTCGTATTTCGCTCCTCTAACACACCGTCTTCAATCGACTGTACAATATGCTTCCGCCAAACAATGTCATCCCGTTTCGGGAAATCTTCGCGGTAATGGCCACCCCTGCTCTCTTCTCTAAGCAATGCCGCGTTCGCTGCCAGGCAGCCGCATGTCAGCAAGTTCAAGTACTCAATCTCTTCCGGTCGGTCAAATTTATAACGGAACGCCTTCACGAAGCGCTCGAGCTCCCGCACTGCTTTTGTCAGACCTTTCTCATGACGCTTCAGCCCAACATGCGTAAGCATAAGCTTCTGCAAGCGCAGCTTACGTTCGATTACCGTGTCGCTGTTCATCGTCTGTTGACGCATCAAAGAAAACGAGATCGCAGGCACTTCTTCTCCAAGCGGCTCCATTTCTTTTACGCATTCCGAAATGCGGCGGCCGAAGATAAGTGCCTCTGTCAGCGAATTGCTTGCCAGACGATTGGCACCATGTACACCCGTGCAGGAAACCTCCCCACACGCAAACAGACGCTTCGTTGCTGTTTCCCCGTTCAAATCTGTTTTAATGCCACCCATGATGTAGTGAGCCGCTGGCGCTACCGGAATCCAGTCGGTTACCATGTCTAAGCCATAACGCAGACATACTTTGTAAATAGTCGGAAAGCGATGCTTGATCAATTCTTCTGATTCGTGCGTAATATCAAGATAAACGAATGTGGAGCCCGTTGCTTCCATCTCAGATACAATCGCACGCGCTACAACATCACGCGGTGCCAATTCTTTCTGCGGATGATACTTATCCATAAAGCGTTCACCGTTAATGTTACGCAGCACAGCCCCTTCACCACGTACCGCTTCTGAGATCAGGAAGCGTGGTGCCCCCGGATAAAACAGTGCTGTCGGATGGAACTGGATAAACTCTACGTCCTTAATATAGGCACCCGCACGATAGGCCATGGCCATACCGTCTCCTGTTGCAATCTCCGGATTTGTCGTATACCGATACAGCTGGCCAGCACCACCTGTCGCCAGAATGGTTGCATTCGCCCGAATGTATACCGTCTCTCCTTCCGGTTTCCGGACAAGTGCCCCGATACATTCACCTTGATTTGTTACTAAGTCTAATGTGAAATGATCTTCAAGAATTTCGATACGCTCATTTTCTAGCACACGCGCAGAAAGAGCACGGACAATCTCCGCCCCGGTCGCGTCACCCTGTGCGTGCAAAATACGACGCTGGCTATGTGCCCCTTCTTTGGTCAGCGCTAATACTCCATCTTCTTCATCAAACTTCGTACCATAGTTAATCAGGTCGACGATACACGAAGGTCCTTCATTCACAAGTACTTCAACCGCTTCATTCGAGCAAATACCGGCCCCGGCGATCAAAGTGTCTTGGCGGTGCAGTTCGGGCGAATCTGTTTCTGCGGTTACAGCCGCAATTCCCCCCTGTGCATATTGAGTATTGCTCTGGGTGAGTGCCGTCTTGCTAATAAGTGTGACATTTTTTTGCTCACTGATTTTGAGTGCTGTATACAATCCGGCAATCCCGGAGCCAATAACGAGTACATCTGTCGTGTATGTGGTAAGCTCACCTAATTTAAAATCAAGGACATACCTCGGTACCATTTCTTGCTACCTTCTTTCTCCACTGTTTCCTATCCGTATCATACACATGTCTGTTCTATGATGCTTGACTTACTGAACAGCTTCAACCGACAACATCCGTTCGAGGGATGCACGTGCTTTATCAGCGATTTCTTCCGGCACATAAATTTGTGGCTGCATCGTTTCGAGACAGTCGGCCACTTTTTTAAGGTTATTTACTTTCATGTTCGGGCACACCAAATATTTGGAAGCAAAAATAAATTCCTTATCCGGGCTGTCAAGGCGCAGCTTGTACCCAACGCCATCTTCTGTCCCGACAATGAACTTCTTGTGATTTGATTCACGACAATATTTAAGAATACCTGTTGTACTACCTACGAAGTCCCCTAATGCAACAACTTCTGGTCGGCACTCTGGGTGAACAACGAACTGCGCATCTGGATGTTCTTCTTTCAGCGCCTGTACGTCTGCAACAGTTAGCTGATCATGTGTATTGCAATAACCCTCCCAGATAATCATGTTCTTATCAGTGAACTGAGATACCCAGTGACCAAGGTTTTTATCAGGAACCCAGATGATTTCTTCTGCATCAATGGATTCAATAACATTTTTCGCGTTAGACGATGTACAGCAGATGTCTGTCTCTGCTTTCACATCCGCCGATGTATTAATATAAGCGACCACTTTGGCATTCGGATGCTGCGCTTTTAGCTTGCGCAAGCCACTCACATTTACCATATCTGCCATCGGACAGCCTGCCCGCTCATCCGGGATAAGAACTGTCTTGTTCATATTCAAAATCTTCGCACTCTCGCCCATAAAGTGAACGCCGCAGAATACAATGACATCTGCATCTGTCGTCGCTGCCTTCTGAGCAAGACCAAAAGAATCTCCAAGAAAATCGGCAATCTCCTGGATTTCTGGACGCTGATAATAATGCGCAAGAATAATTGCATTTCTCTCTTTTTTAAGACGCATAATCTTGTCTCGTAATTCTTGATTCCGCTGTTCTTTTTTCGCTAAAGCTAACGCTTCCATTTTCGAGTAAACCTCCCGTAATGCCCCTTATGCGCTCATTGGCGCAATACAGGTAGAATAGTTGTATCATACCTTTAATCAGAAAAATTGTACAGCGGCACACGACAAGAAAAAACCTCCCAATAATCGGGAGGTTTTTTTCACTACACGCTCGGTTTGTCGTTATTCTCGCTATCAATGCCCGGATACGGAGCGGCATCATCAGCCTTACCTGTAATCTGAACTTTCACATCACCAGACGTTACTTCTTTCACGTCACCGTTTTTCATCGTTAACGTGCCTGTCTCAATGATGCTCTTGATCTGTCCAGCATCGAGAGTTTCTACTTCAAGAAGGGCTTGTGCTACGCCTTCCAGTTTATCCATATGCTCAGTCAGCAGTTCTGTACAACGCTGATGACAATCGCGAATGATCGTCTGGATTTCCTGATCGATCTGACGCGCTGTCTCATCACTATAATTCTGCTCATGACCGAAATCACGACCAAGGAATACTTGCCCCTGGGTCTGGCCAAACTGCATTGGACCCAGATTCGTACTCATCCCGAACTCTGTAACCATACGGCGGGCAATGCCTGTCGCACGTTCAAAGTCGTTATGTGCGCCTGTGCTTACTTCTTTTAGCACAAGTTCTTCTGCTACGCGGCCGCCAAGGAGACCAACGATTTTATCAAGCAGGTCGGACTTAGTGGCAAAGAAACGGTCTTCCTTCGGCAACATGACAGTGTATCCGCCTGCGCTGCCGCGTGGAATAATCGTAACTTTATGCACCATATCCGCATTTTTGAGGAAATAACCACAAATCGTATGACCCGCTTCGTGATAGGCGACGAGACGTTTCTCATCGTCACTAATAACGCGTGACTTCTTCGCTGGTCCAGCGATTACACGGTCAATCGCTTCATCCACTTCATCCATATCAATCTTACGCTTGTTGCGGCGGGCTGCAAGAAGTGCTGCCTCATTCAACAAGTTCTCAAGATCTGCTCCTGTAAAGCCTGGTGTACGGCGAGCAATAACATCAAGGTCAACCTCTTCACCAAGCGGTTTATTACGGGCATGTACATGAAGGACTGCTTCGCGGCCTTTCACATCTGGGCGATCCACCGTAATTTGACGGTCAAAACGTCCCGGACGAAGAAGTGCCGGATCAAGAATATCTGGTCGGTTTGTTGCAGCAACGATGATGATCCCTTCGTTTGCACCAAAACCATCCATTTCTACAAGCAATTGGTTAAGAGTTTGTTCCCGCTCGTCATGACCACCGCCAAGACCAGCGCCACGCTGACGCCCAACTGCATCAATTTCATCAATAAAGATAATACATGGTGCATTCTTCTTCGCATTCTCAAACAGGTCACGCACACGCGACGCACCGACACCGACAAACATCTCAACAAAGTCGGAGCCGCTAATGCTAAAGAATGGTACACCTGCTTCACCTGCTACAGCACGAGCGAGAAGCGTTTTACCGGTACCCGGAGGACCAACAAGCAATACACCTTTTGGAATACGCGCACCCAGTGCCGCGAATTTACGCGGGTCTTTTAAGAACTCAACCACTTCTACCAGTTCGGCCTTCTCTTCATCTGCACCGGCTACATCATTGAATGTAACCTTTTTCTTCTCATCGTTATAAAGCTTCGCCTTACTTTTGCCGAAGTTCATCACTCTGCTGCCGCCACCCTGCGCTTGATTCAGCAGGAAGAAGAACAGAATGAAGATAATAACGAACGGAATGATCGATGTCAGGAAGGTAAGCCAGACGGAGTCACCCTTTTGTTCCAAATATTCTTCCTTGGAAAGGTTAGCAGCTTCAATCTTCTGAATCAGGTTGTTGTTATCATACAAAGGTCCATTCGTGTAAAATGCAGTCTGGTCCTTCATTTTACCCTGAATATAATACGTACCGCGATCCGGACGAACCTGGACCTCTTCAACCTTACCCTGGCTTAAATACTGCCGGAACTCATTATAAGGGATTTTTGTGGTGTCCGGTCCCGTGTTGGTGATAAAATTAACAATCCCAACTGTTACTAGAATAATTAGCAAATAAAATCCTGTATTGCGGAAGAACCGATTCATTCCTTACCTCCTCTCGCGCTCAAACACTACATTATTTTACCACACGCCATACAGGCTCACAACTTGCTTAATTTAGCTATAAACCGACGGCTTCAAAATTCCAATATACGGGAGGTTGCGATATTTCTCCGCATAATCGAGCCCGTATCCTACTACAAAAGCGTCTGGAATCTGGAATCCGCAAAAATGCGGCTCTAGGTCAACAGTGCGGCGTGCTGGTTTATCCAGCAAAGTTACAACCTTCACAGTTGCTGCATTACGGCGTTCCAAATTATCAATCAGATAACTCAATGTAAGTCCGCTGTCGATAATATCCTCTACAACGAGAACATGGCGGCCCTCCACCGATGTATCCAAGTCTTTCATGATGCGAACAATACCGGACGATTGTGTTGACTTCCCATAACTCGATACTGCCATGAAGTCCATTTCAAGAGGAATCGTCATACGGCGCACAAGATCAGTCATGAACGGTGCCCCTCCGCGTAAAACACAAATTACAAGCGGATTTTTGCCTGCGTATTCTTCAGAGAGAATGCTGCCTAGCTCGCTTACTTTTGCGGAGATTTCTTCCTCTGAAAACAGTACTTTTTCAATGTCTTTTTCCATGGTGGTCCTCCTGACGCTTCATACCTTTGTTTCATCTATAAAAGCGACTTACTGAAATTCTACATATAACAAATCGTCCGTGCCTTCTCCTGGTGTACAGACAGCAGAACGCCGCACGCCTGGAATCCAGAGAATTTGACTTTCATCCGTAAGCAAAGGGATAGATTCGCGATCCGACTGTGGAATTTTGGCATCGATAAAAATATCTTTCACCTTTTTGGTTCCAGTCATGCCCAAAACTGTCATCCGATCTCCGTCCCGCCGCTGCCTCACATATAGCTTACCCTTGATCTTAGCAGGATCAAACACGGCAAATGTACCCGGTAAATTAACGTTCTTCGTATCCGTCCTTTTACCGAAATAGCTACGAAACGTTCTGTTAATTTCAGGAATATATGTCATTCCCGGAACTTCCAACGTGTATATGTAGGGGGGTATAGAAACATCCTTATATATAGACGAAAAAATCACCCGCTGATACTCCCGGCGTACTTGTATGCCACCCGGCAGATCAAGTCGGCCAGAAGGATACGTATCGGCGATGATTTGTCTGATATGCTCAATATGAAAATAACGGATGTTACCGATGTCGCTTTTCAGCAGATAACTTAATATTAGTTTAATCATCCTCCTTTGTAAAGCAACGTGATGCAATACAAAACCATTTTGTACTATCACTATTGTATTCATTTTTTTGGTGTGTATGATTTCGGCAAGTGTGTCCCGAGCGATTTGATCCATCAGGTCATTTTCATCCCGAGCAAGCACGGTTAGCTGCGTGATTGCATCTGTCAGATGTGGATTTTCCTGCTTCATAAGCGGTAGCCAATGCCTGCGAATACGATTGCGCAAATACGTATCGCTGTCGTTACTCCGGTCATGACGCGGTTGTAGCTCATGCGCAGCACAGTATGCTTCGATTTCCTCCCTCGTCACAGCCAGCAATGGTCGGATGATGGACAGCCCCTCTTTCTCACGCTGTATAGGAATACCACTAAGTCCCTCCATTCCTGTACCACGAACTAGACGCATAAGCACCGTTTCTGCCTGATCATCTGCGTGATGTGCAGTTGCAATGATCCGGCTTTCTGTTTCTTTCGCTACCCTATGCAAAAAATGGTATCGCACCTGTCTAGCCGCTTCCTGAGTACCCGCTCCTGTCTCTGCCATAATACGCGGAACATCAATGGACTCAGCCACGCACGGAACAGCAAGCTTTGCACATAGTTCCTGTACATACTTACTGTCTGCCTCGGACTCCTTGCCACGAAAGCAGTGATTGAGGTGCGCAACAGTCAGATGAAGATCATATTGCTCCCGAAGACCCACTAGCAAGTGAAGCAGTGCTACTGAATCCGGGCCGCCTGAGACTGCGACTACAATCGCATCTCCTGCACGTAGAAGGGTGTGCTCCTTAATAAAATGCTGCACACGTACAAGCAAGTTATCCCTCATGTTGACTGACCTCCTCGGCCTATATGTACTATACGTATCGAAAAAACATACGGTTGCACATTTTTTCGATATCGTTATCATATCAAAAAAAGGGCCTGGCAGGGGAATGCCAGGCCAAGGATCATTAGCTCACATAACGTGGTCGGTCAATATGCGGTGCATTCGGTACAGGAATGGTCGCCCATGGCAGCATATACCGATCAACACGCGCTACCATCACGGTCATATCATCATGAATTTCACCATAATGATGGCGAATCACCAGCTCAAGCAGACAGTCAGCCACCTCCTGCGGGTCATTTGTTTTCAATTCGGAGATTTTCCGCTTCATCCACAACGTTTTGTTCTCAACGGTACGCGCTGCTTCATAAATGCCATCTGTCATCATAATAAGAAGGTCGCCCGGCTTCAACTGCTGGCTTACAATATCTACGTCGATGTCGTCAATGATCCCAATCGGCAAATTATTAGCCGAGATCGGAATGACCTGATCACCGCGTTTAATAAAGCTTGGGGTTGAGCCGGTTTTAATGAATTTCGCTTTTGCATTATGCAAATCAATAAGCGCAAGGTCTACCGTCGCAAATATCTCATCTGGTGAGCGCAGGGAGAGCACCGTATTCACCGATTTGATGCTGAGTGATTCTTCCATGCCGGATTCGAGAAGCTGCTGCAGCAGCTCAAGCGTGGAGGAACTCTCCCGGTATGCTCGCTCTCCATTGCCCATCCCGTCACTCATCGCAAGCGCCATTTTCCCTGGCCCAAATTCCATGATTTTAAAGCAATCACCGGATAATAGCTGTCCTCCTTTGGCGGCTCCGGCTACCCCTGTCAGTAGTTCAAACTCTTGGGCCGATCCTAGACACATTTTGCATGATCCATCCGCAAACGCCTGGCACCCTTTTTCCTTTACCGTAATTTTCTCGCCGAGAATGTCCGTCAACAGCGGTGAAATCAGCTTCGAACACTCATCCCGTCCCTGGCAATACGGCTGAACAATCTCAATATCCACCTTCCCTTCTTCTAGGTTCAATATGTCGACATCCCGCACTGAGAGCCCCATCCCTTCAAGTGCCTGCAAAATCTGCTGTTCCTGCAGATGCAGATGAATGCCTTCTTTTTGCAACTCCCCGGCAAAATTGTGCATGACACGCGATACCCCGGCTAGCTGCTCTGCCACAAGGCGCCTGCTGTCGGCGATTTGCTGTTTTAAATACAGCTGATTCTGCCAGCGGACGAATTCCCGTTCCATCCCCTGCATCACACGCTCCTGTCGCACACATTTGCGCAGGAATTCTTTCGGCATGTCATTAACCGTAACTTCTCCCTCACGCTTCATCACGTGAACCATGTCGCTCATAAATTCATACGTCCCTTCAAAATTGCGGCTCCAGCACTGCTCCCGCTTCCAGCAGCGATCACACGTGTTTCTTGTTACCTCTGCCAAAAACGCCTCCACCTGCATCTCTTCACTCGCCTCCTCTACCAGGTGAGGATTCACGAACGTATCGGACAGTTTGGTAAACAAACGTGAGAATTGCTCAATTCGATCGACGGTCACATCCCGGACTTTGCGCAAATACTGCTGCTGGGACGACTCGTTCTCTTCCGTACCCGGAATAAAGGTGGCAATCTCATTCATCACCGACCGCGGTGTAAACAGGAACAATAATACCGCAATAAAGGTCTCAAGCGTTGACTGCAAAATCTCCCGATGCTCTCCTACATACAACGTAAGAATAGATGAACCCATCAGGAGGCCCACAGCAATCACCAACTTATTACCTTCACGAAGCAATCCGGCCAAAAGACCGGAAAAGGCTAGCAAGCTAATCTGATAAACAGCCTGAACATTCGCCAGACTCAAGATCAAACCGGTCACAACCCCGACAGCAGCCCCCACTGTCCCTCCACCAACTGCTGCAAACATCAGCACGAGATAACGGGCCAAAATGTTATCGACCGCTACATCTTGCACAATCCACCCTGCCGTTCCTGTCATGACGGAGGCTAATAAAATAATCAGGCAAATAATTTCTTCTGTTCTCAGGTGATTAGCATTTCGTCGCTTGGTAAGAAGAGGAATGGCCTGCACAAAGATATGAGCGAGAATTAAGCTTAGCACCGCTTCAACCACATTCATGAAGGCTGTATATAGCCCAAGATGGCCTGTAAAATAGTCAACTGTATTGCTTGCGAGGAGGACCGCGAGAAATGAGAGGAGGGGCGCGTAATGTAAGTCGGACTTTTTTCGCCTCTCCAGGATGCTTAGCATCACAACGATAAAAACCATCGCCGTAAAATTTGACGCTGCGATTCCCGTTGACTGCATGGCGCTGCCCGTAATAACCGAAAACATAATGAGCAACAACCTGTTTTTCTTGAGGAAATACATAACGGCGAAAAAAGGGACAGCGAACGGGGAGAGCTCTTGCAAAATAACAGCCCGTCCAAGCAAAAAACCCATAAGAAGGTGAAGTGCTCCCCATCGCGTAGCAACACTTGTAAGCCACCCTTTTCCTTTTTGTCCTATTTTCTGGCCTGCCTGTTGAACTGAATCAGACATACTCATTTTTCCTGTCCACTTTGCTGATGCTTGATTTGCCATCGTCAACACCACCTATTCGGATTTTGGTGATTCCCATTATAAGCACATGGCAATCGGATAATTTGTCAAAATTTCAGCACGATAAATAAAAATATTCCGACAATTTATCCTCTTCTTTTCGGGCGATATCGACGTTTCGACGGCAGGAAACCAACAAGAAAAAAGAGAGGCAAATGCCTCTCAACCATTGGTATTACTGTGCTTTTTTGTTTTGTTCAGGTGTGATGAAGATGACTTCACCCTGCTTCGAAAGAAAGAGCTGTTGACGAGCCAGCTCGGCAATATACTGGCTGTCATTTAAGCGTTTCACCTGTAATTCGAGTTCTTTCTGCTTTTGCTTTGTTTCATCCGCCTGGCGCTGTAAATCCGCGAAACTGCGCTGTTTTTCAGCCAGTTCCTGGCTTTGCTCATAGTACGTATACCCGGCCCATCCCAGAAACAGAACGACAAAAATCTGCAAAACACGCATTCGGCGCTTACGTCCGTAGTTTTGTGGCGTAGATTGCGGTTTCTGCATAGTCTTCCACCTTTCCTGTGTGGTCACGTTACATTTTCTTACCTTTTAGCCACGCAGTCAAGGCTTGCCATCGTTTCGTACCATATCGCTTTGCCCGGCCAAGCGGTTTTCGTATTCGACTCCATACCATATTCCACACCCATCGTCCTACCCAGTGGAACGGGCGAAGGAGCCATTGCCCGGTAACGAGCAGGCAGGTCAGGAGAAGTAGCACACTCTTCTTGACGACCCGATACAAGAAAAGAATCGGGACAACAAGCAAGTAATAGCCTGTACGAACCAGAAGCCGATATAACCACAAGCCAAACGTGATCATTCGGTTCAGCAGAGCAAGATATGGATACCTGAGCATCAGGAAGTAGACAATCGCCCCAATGCCAATTCCGAAAAAAATATAGAGGCGTACAACCCCCTCATTTATCCGTAGCAGCGTACCGAACACGAGAAATATACAGCTTATCCAGAATAAAAAATCACATATCCAGACGAGCCAGCGGGTCAGGTGGCAGCGCCGCTCAAATGTCCGGTATGTATCATATAAAATTCCGACCGCGCCCCCGCACAGTACCATCGACAGCATCGTCACAGCTTGCCCGGTAAGCGTCACTTAAAGATCCGGCCAAATAACCCTTTGGCCTTCTCCGCTTGATACGCTTCGTCGATATACTCCATCGCAAATACGATCCCCTCTATCGACACTTGCCCGGTCTCAAGGCTCAAGTTTTTCATATGCAGATTTTTTCCTTTTATCGTTAGGAATCCTGCTTCCGTCTGCAGGAGAAATTCCTCGTGATCGAAGCTCTCAACTTTTAGCACGCCTGTGATATCAAGCTTTTTACGGTTGATCATCACAATATCATGGCGGATCTGCTTCTTCGGATTCGTGTCCATCATCGCGGCATACCCTCCTTTTTATACCATCGTATGGAGGATGAGCGTCCTTTAGAACAGAAAAAAGACGAGCCACATACGGCCCGTCTCCTTGTACGCCTACCAGATGCCTGTGTCGACATTTTCCCGGTCTTCGCGCGGAATCATTTCTTCTTTCAGCAACGTGTAAAGTGTTGCTGCCTCGTCTTTCTTTGTTGTGTCGAGCAATTTCTCAACTTTGACGGTAACCGTCTTATTGCCATACCGCACAGCTAGCTCATCACCGACCTTCACACTAGCACTCGATTTGGCTGCTTGCCCATTAATGGTAACCCGCCCCTGGTCACACACTTCTTTGGCAAGGGTGCGTCGCTTAACGAGACGCGACACCTTCAGATACTTATCCAGTCTCATTCCGCTTCCTCCTCTTTTTCTTCTTGTTTGGCTGCCTGCCATAACGCTTCCATCTCATCAAGTGTTACCTCTTCGAACGCTTTGCCCGCTTCCGCAAGGCTTTGCTCGATATAGGAGAATCGGGAATAAAATTTCTTATTCGTCAGTGCCAGCGCTTCCTCTGGATCAATCTTCATGAAGCGGGCAACGTTCACAATTGCGAATAACAAATCCCCCAGTTCCTCCCGCTGATGTTCCGGCGTTTCCGCCTCCTGCAGTTCCTGCCATTCTTCCTTCACTTTATCCAATACTTCCGCAAGCTTGTCCCAATCAAATCCAACCTGGGCCGCTTTCTTCTGGTATTTGTAAGCCTTCATCAGTGCAGGCAAGTCACGCGGTACACCATCTAGGCGGGATGCTACCAGGTCATCCCCCTTCTCTTTCTTCTCTTCTTTCTTAATCGCTTCCCAGTTCGCAAGGGCTTCTGCTTCATTACCTGCTTCCAACGTACCAAACACATGCGGATGACGACGAATCAACTTCTCATTTAGCCCGGCAATGACATCGTGTACGGTAAAATACCCGTCCTCTTCTGCCATCTGTGCATGCAGCATGATCTGAAGAAGCAGGTCTCCCATCTCTTCACACATCGCATCTGGATCATCATCGTCAATTGTTTCAAGTACTTCGTATGTTTCTTCAATCAGGTTTTTCCGAATCGATTCATGCGTCTGAGCACGGTCCCATGGACAGCCTTCCGGACTGCGTAAAGTCGCCACAATATCACGCAGACGAAAGAATTGTCGATTCAATGCTCGATCATCCTCGGTTGGTGGCACGTATACAGTCGTTAAGTTCGTATATGTATCAAGTCGGTCTAGCTCATACAGCGGCACGGTTGTAATCTGTTCTTGCCCGGCAATGCCCGCTGCTGTAACAACCGTTACCGGGTACTCATCCGGATATACCTCCATCATCGTCAGCTTTACATCAGACGCAACGAACGTATCATACACCTGACAGATCAATTGATGCATCGTCGGTTGTAATTGATGTTCACGTAAGTCTGTCGCATCAAGCAGCGCGAAACCCTCAACCGGATCAACTTTAAGCGCGGCAAATGCCGGGTCAAGGAAACTCTGCCCACCTTTTACTTCTACCTCTATGCCCCGTTCTGGCGCTTTAGCAAGCAAAAGCTGTACTGCCCGTTCCGCAACAAGTGGGTGACCTGGTACGGCATACGTAATAGTCGTGTATTCACTCGCAAGCTTTAGCAGGCGCTCACTAATCTCTTCATATACTTCTGGAAAATCATCATGCGCTTCGTATACAGAATCAAAACTTTCGAATGTAACCCCTTCTGCGGCTAATTCATCTACAACCGGGTGATGCGCTGTACGCAAATACAGATGTTCTGCTTCCTTAATTGCCCGGTACACACCGAGCGGCAGCCCTTCAAGGTTGCCGGCTCCAAGCCCGATAATAACCAGTTTCTTCATTAATAGTACACTCCTTTCCATACTCTCTATTCGTGAAGCAAACGCAGACGCTTAAGCAAAGGAACAAGTCTACGTCCTGCCTTTGTACTCTCTAGCTCAGATCGCGTTACCGTGCCCGATAGTAACAGCGATGCCGCGTACATCATTACCCCCACTCCTACAGCGAACAAGCTAACTGCTGTACAATACAGTCGTGGGGAAGAAATAAGCCCTGCCAGACTGTGCTCTGCCGCCTGCCGGGCAACAAATGCAGCAAGCGCCATCATACCAACAGCAGTAAACGGCTTCAGGAAAAATGAAACCAATCCGAATCTTACGCCAGTCAAAGACACCACAGCGTATACGTTCAATATTGTTGCAATCATATAGGAACAAACAGTGGACAGTGCTGCACCCACAATGCCAAACATCGGAATGAGCACAATATTAAGCCCCAATTTAATAAGCACGCCGATCAACAAGTTACGAACCGGTAGTATGACCTGCCCCATTCCCTGTAGAATCCCAGCGGATGTAATCCCAAGCGTTGAGAAGATCGTCGTAAACGCCAGAATAGTTAGCGCAGTCGTCCCATTTCCGTTCTCATACAGCATAACATTCACCGGACCTGCGACGATAGCAAGTCCAATCGAAGCAGGCAGCCCGAACAGGAACGTAAGACGCAATGCCAGTTCCGTACGTCCGGCAATCAGATGGTACTCTCTCCGTGCTGCTGCCTCCGCAATCGCTGGAACAATCGACAATGACAATGCTGTCGCAAAGAACGCCGCAAACTGTACAAGCGGCTGCCCCCGGTCGAATATCCCTTTTAATACATACGCCTCGTCTGATCCATATCCTCCCCGCATAAGCATACTCACAACCGAGAACGAATCAGCAAGCTGCATAAGTGGGAGCACGAGTGAACCCAGACAGATCGGAATCGCATAATAAAACAGCTTGCGAACAATCTCACGCACTGTGTCACTTTGCCCGGCCATTGCCCCGGCCTGCACCTGACCATACTGCCGCTGTCGATCCCGATTGTGCCGCCAGAACAACAGCATAATACAAAAAGCGAAGATCGCACCCGTAACTGCACCGAAGACCGCACCAGACCCGGCCAGATATACATCTCCGGTTGTCTTCATAAACCAGTACGATAAAATAATAATCGTTGTAACCCGAACGAACTGCTCTCCGATCTGTGACACAGCCGTCGGCACCATGTTATGATGCCCCTGGAAGTAACCTCGCATCGCTGCCATAATCGGTACGATTAGAAGTGCAAAGGAAACACTCCGAATTGGCTGCGTTAAGCGTACATCTCGCATAAGTGATGCAATCCACGGTGCCCCAGCCCATAACAGCACAAAAAACAGCAGTCCCGTTATACTCAACACGACAGCCGATACACGAAAAACACGTTTGGCTCCGTACACATCCCCAATCGCTAGCTTCTCTGCCACAAACTTGGAGATCGCAATCGGAAAGCCTGCGGTTGCCAGAATCAAAAGTGCACTATAGAGTGGATACACCTGTGTATATACATAATAGCCCAGGTCACCTGTAATATTTTGATACGGAATGCGATATACGACACCCAGCATCTTTGACAGCAAGGCCCCGGCCCCGAGTATGGCCGCCCCTTTTAAAAATGATGCCCCTTGATCCCTGGACATAGATTCCCCTCTCTCTTCCCGGTAAATTCCTGGTTATTATACCACAAAACCACTTTAGCTGAGGGCACCGCCAGAGCTTGCCCCCTGTTAGTAAGTTTATGCGTACCTTCTGTCTAACTTGTCTTCTTTTCGCAAAAGAAAAAAGCTTCCCGCCAGGATGAATCCTGTGGAAAGCTTTCTTTTTTACTGCTCCATCTGTTTGGCAAGAAAGCCTGCCGCAGTCTCTGCAAGCTTCACTTCCAGATCAGCCATTTTTACCTGATCCTCTTTTGTCAGGAGAATAACAGCGCCGATCGGGTCGCCCCCTGCGATAATTGGAGCAATGACATACGATGTATACGTCTCTTCATTGTCACGAATAATTTCGCAGGCACCCGTATTCGTTTGCAGGGTTACTTTGCGCTCCTCCATACACGATTCAATCATTTCACCGACTGGCTTATCCATATACTCTTTCTTCGAAGCCCCGGATACAGCGATGATTGTATCACGGTCGCTAATCAGCGTAATATGGTTCGTGCTTTCATAAAGAGAATCCGCATATTCCTTCGCAAAATCTCCGAGTTCGCCAATTGGCGAATATTTCTTCAGAATAACTTCCCCATCGCGATCAACGAAAATTTCGAGCGGATCGCCTTCCCGGATACGAAGCGTACGGCGAATTTCTTTCGGAATAACAACACGCCCCAGATCGTCGATACGGCGAACAATTCCAGTTGCTTTCATAAGTTCTTGATGCCTCGCTTTCTTGGAGTAATGACATGACTGCAACTTCTAGCTTGCTTGTAGTATTTATCCCCTGCTTGGAGAATATTCACCATACATACCGCAGTAAAGTGCAACCAATGAAAAAAACCGCTCTTTCTGAACGAAAAAGCGGTTTTTCTATTCTTTTCTTATTGATTAGCTGGTTTCGGAGCTTGTTCTGGCTGCACCGGTGCTTGTGGAACCGGAGTCTGTCCAGGTTGATTTGGTGTTTTCTGTTTTGGCTGCTCCTTAATCATAGTAGCCGGAATTTTTTCTTCTTTAATGATGCCCTTTAATTTATCCGTATAGAACTCATTTTCCTTCTGCTGTGCCAGCATGCGGGTGATATCTTTTTCCACCTTAGCATACGGCTCATCTGTGCGTTTCTCAACGCGCATAATGTGATAGCCGTATTCGGTTTGAATTGGGTCACTGATTTGGTTAAGCGGCAGCGTCATAGCGGCTTTGCGATATGCCTCCACTGTTTGTGCAAGCGGGAAGTCTTCCATCGTATGGTGATACAGGCCACCTGTTTCTTTGCTGCCCGGATCGTCTGTATTTTCTTTGGCCAACTTCGCAAAGTCTGCACCAGTACGCAGCTCTTTTACAAGCGCGTCCGCTTTTTTCTTCGCTTCTGCTTGTGATCGTTTTTCTGTCGAAATCAAAATCTGGCGTACATCAGCCGATGTCAGGAAGCCCTGAGCTTTTGCCTTCTCATATTCTTTCTTCTTATCCGCTTCTGGAATTTCGTTTGAGAAGTACGTAATCAGCTTAAGTTGGTTCAAGAAAAAGTCCTGTACATCTTTCTTTGCAACGTTATGCTCCTTGTAGTACTGCTCCAGGGTTTTCCCTTTCTCAAGCTGCGCTTTGGTCATCTCTTCGAACTGCTTGAAGTTCGCATCTGCTTCTTTCTTCATGTCATCTGTTTCTTTTACTTGGTCCGCAAAATGTGCCGTCATAATCTCATAATGAAGAACCGAGGTCAGCGCATCTTTATTTCCCGCTTTAATCGGCTGCTCAATACTAGGTTCAATTGTCTGAACGATCGCAATATAATTCTTGTACTGAGATTCTGTAATTACTTTATCATTATCGTATTTCGCTACCGTCACTTCTTGCTTTCCACATCCTGCAAGCAGGATTCCAGCTGCTAGCACACCTGTACCAATTAGGCGACCAGCCTGTTTAATTTGCCACATCTGCTGCTTCCTCACCTTCTGTTTTCTTTTTGGCTTCATTGAATTGTACAAAAAACATTTCCAGTTGTTCTACAATCTCTTCTGATTTTAACCCTTTTACCTTCAAACTGGCTACTACTTGTTGCCCCTGACGTGACAATGAGATGCGGCGCGACAACGAACCTTCCAAGTCATACAAAATACTCCAGTCCACTTCCGTTGTCTGATCTTCATGGAATGTCAGAAGAATAGCTTCTCCCTTCTGGGCAATCTCCACGATTCGGTTTTCACGCGCATATATACGCAGCTTAGCTACATGCAAAAGATTGATTACACTGTGTGGAATCGTACCAAATCGATCCATCAGCTCCTCTGTCAAATCATCAAGATCGCTAAATGAAGCCACGGCTGCAAATTTCTTATACATTTCGATTTTTTGTTTACCGTCCTGAATGTAATCAGACGGAATAAACGCATCAATGGTAATCGTAATCTCAGGGTGAACCTCTTCTTCTTTTTGCGGCTCCCCTTTAAGCTCTTCGATGGCATCCTTAAGCATCTGGCTATATAAATCAAAACCAACTGATGCGATAAAGCCATGCTGTTCAGCGCCAAGCAGGTTGCCCGCACCCCGAATGGACAAGTCACGCATTGCAATTTTAAAGCCAGAACCAAGTTCCGTGAATTCTTTAATCGCCTGTAGACGTTTCTCTGCTACTTCTGTCAGCACTTTATCACGCTGATACGTGAAATATGCATAGGCAATTCGATTGGAGCGTCCGACACGCCCCCGCAGCTGATACAACTGAGATAAGCCCATTCGGTCGGCACTTGTGACAATCAATGTGTTTACATTTGGAATATCAACACCGGTTTCAATAATCGTGGTACTAACCAGTACATCCGCTTCTCCTTCCAGAAAGCTGAGCATGACCGATTCGAGTTCCGTTTCACTCATTTGACCGTGAGCCACCACTACTTTCGCTTCCGGCACAAGCATTCGAATCTGCTCGGCCATCTGATCGATACCCTGTACTTGATTATATAAGAAATACACTTGACCTTCACGTGCAAGTTCGCGCTCAATTGCTTCCCGTACTAAACTTGCGCTATATTCCATTACGTACGTCTGCACCGGGAACCGATTCTCCGGCGGTGTCTCAATAACGGACAGGTCCCGCACACCGAGCATGGACATGTGAAGCGTACGTGGAATTGGTGTTGCCGTCAGTGTCAGTACATCGACGTTTGTTTTCAAGCGCTTCAGCTTTTCTTTATGCGTTACACCGAAGCGCTGCTCTTCATCCACAATAAGCAGACCAAGATCTTTAAATACAACATCCTTAGACAGCAGACGATGTGTCCCGATCACAACATCAACCGTTCCATCTTTCACACCTTTAAGCGTCTGCGTCTGTTCCTTGCGGGTACGAAAGCGGCTAATTACGGAGATCGTAACTGGATAGTCCGCAAAACGCTCTCGGAATGTCTCATAATGCTGCTGTGCCAGAATCGTGGTAGGCACAAGCACGGCTACTTGCTTGCCATCCATTACAGACTTAAAAGCAGCACGAATGGCCACCTCTGTCTTCCCATACCCCACATCTCCACACAGCAGGCGATCCATCGGACGGGGCATTTCCATATCTTCTTTTATCTCGTGAATCGTACGCAGCTGATCATCTGTCTCATCATACGGAAACATCGCTTCGAACTCGCGCATTTCTTCTCCATCTTTACTGAAGGCATAGCCTTTTGCCTGCTGACGCTCGGCATACAGTTTAATTAAGTCTTGCGCAATATCTTGAACGGATGCCCGTACTTTATTTTTAACTTTCTTCCAGTCTGTACCGCCAAGCTTATATACTTTCGGCTCTTTTTCTTCACTGCCGACATACTTTTGCACCTGATCGATCTGTTCAATCGGCACATACAGCTTATCATTGCCTGCGTACTTAATATGAAGGTAATCTTTATGAATCCCGTTAATATCAAGTGTCTCAATCCCGAGATACTTCCCAATCCCATGATTCACATGCACAACATAATCGCCAACCACAAGCTCTGTGTAGCTTTTGATCCGCTCGGCGTTGCTTAAGCTTTTACGAGTTTTGGACGCCTTACGTTGCTTTTGTGTGAATACTTCGCTTTCTGTAATCACAACAAGATGCTGCATCGGGAGCTCGAACCCGCTCTGTAGATTACCAAGCGTAATGACCGGATGCCTGCTTACTAGCGCCTTCTCCGGCTGAAGTACAATATCTGCTTCTATGTCATAATCGTGGAATACACGTTCGAGACGACGGGCGCGTTCCTCATCTGCTGCACAAAATATAACGGTCGTGTTCGATTTCTTCCAGCGCTCTAGCTCACCTTTTAGCACATTCATCTGACCATGGAAGTTCTGCATGGTTTTGCAAGTAAAGTTCACGATATTTTGTGGGCTTGTTTTCGGAACTTGTCGTAAGAATAGCGCAACATGCAAAATCGGGTGCTTTTTCGATGAAAGAATCTCTTCTATAGGATGAGATACCTCTACATCGGGAAGGAATTCTCCTTCCTGAATAAGTGCTATTTTCCATTCCGCTTCGTCTTTCTCCATCTGGGTCGCAGATTCTACAATACGAGACGGCTCATCCACAATAATCAAGGGCTGGCCACTCATATACTCTAGCAGTGTATGGTGCCCTGGATATAAAAACGAACTATATTTATAGATTCCAGTAAAAGTATGTCCCTGACGCAGCTGCTCGATTTCCCAACCGACCTTCTCCATAACAGATTCCTGCACCTGTTTTGCCTTAATCTTCGGAAGCGTCATTTTCATATGAGCTTCTACCTTCTCGGCAGCAGTAAGGAAAACATCACGTTCCCCAAACACTTCACGGGTCGGTCCGACTGTAATCTCCTGCAAATTCTCAATGGAACGCTGATTGCTACTATCAAATGTACGAATTGAATCAATTTCGGTATCAAATAGCTCAATCCGCACCGGATGCATCATATAAGCCGGAAAAATATCAATGATTCCACCACGCACACTCATCTCACCGCGTGTCTCTACCATTTCAACCCGCTCATACCCGAGTGCAATCATTCGCTCTAAAAAGCGTTCTCTGTCGATCTCTCCACCGACCGTAAACGTAATCTGGGCCTGGCGCCATTTCTCCACTGGCACTACAGAACGACGCACACCGGCATACGGCACAATCAAAATCCCACGCTTCCCACTTGAGAGCGCATTCAACACCTCAAGTCGCTGACTAAGCGTTTCCGGGCTTGAAATCGCCACTTCAGAGAGAACCATTTCATTTGCAGGATACAGCCACAACTCTTCTCCTGGTACGAATTGGCTTAAATCATCATGTACTTTTTGTGCCTGATACATGTTGTGCGTGACAATGACAAGTGGCCGCCCTATCTTTTGATATAGCGCAGCAAAAAACACCTGACGCGCTGAGCCGCTGAGTCCTGATGCGAGCTGCTCACGCAATCCTCTTTCATATCCATTAACGATGGTTGCAAACTCATCATCATGCATAAAGGTCTCTAGTAGACCTTTCATATCTCGTTCCTCCTCTCCGCATAGTCCCTACCATACAAAAAGAAGCCTTAGCGCAAAAGCCAAGGCCTTATCTGCGTTTATTGCAGAGGATATGCAAGCTCTGGATAGCGCTCAATCGCTTCACTGCAAAATTCGCATGTGACACTGGCTATCATATCCCCGTTCGCTTCATAGCTAATTATATGTTTCCTCTCTGCCTCGGTCAAGGAATCAAAGCCCAGGCGCTGCTCTGTGGCTTCTGGATGTGTAATAACAGCATGAATAGCAGTACAATGCGGACAAATATAGCGTATGGTCATACGTATGCCTCCAGAAAGAATCATATTCTTAATCCTATTCTGTCCAGAAGCGATTTGTGCCATACTTACCCATTGTACTGGTTCATTACGCGCAGGAACGAAATCTCTGTCCATGCTTTTGATGCATCTGCGGCTCGTTTGACAGCCTCTTCAACGTCTGCTTTCTGCTCCGACGGGAATGTACCGAGAACATAATCAACGACTTTGCGTCCAGGCTCAGGACGATCAATCCCCACCTTAATGCGTTTGAACTCTTGCGTCCCCAGATGGGCAATCAATGACTTAATGCCATTATGTCCGCCTGCACTCCCTTTCGTACGAAGACGAATTTTACCACAGGGTAGATCAAGATCATCATAAATCACCAGTAAGTCTTCTTCAGGATCAAGTTTGTAAAAATTCAGCAAGGGTGCCACACATTCACCGGATAAATTCATATACGTCAGCGGCTTGACGAGGATGACCTTCTCACTTCCTACACGCCCTTCTCCAATCAGTCCCTTAAACTTACCTTGATTCAGCGTAATTCCCCATTCATCTGCTAAACAATCAATCGCCCAGAAACCTACATTATGTCGTGTCATCTCATATTCACGACCTGGATTACCCAATCCTACAATAACTTTCATATGTTATCCTCCATTATAAAAAAGCGCACCCGCTCAGGATGCGCTTTTCTTGCATTCAATTAGTCAAACAGCTTACTTACTGACAGTTCTTCATGGACGCGAATAATCGCTTCCCCAATAATCGGCGCAACCGAAAGTGCCTTGATTTTTTCACTCTGTTTTTCCGGTCCGAGCGGAATCGTGTTCGTTACAATCAATTCTTTGATGCTTGAGTTCTCAATACGCTCGATGGCTGGACCAGACAGTACAGGGTGTGTACAGCACGCATACACAGCTTTTGCTCCAGCTTCCATCAATGCATTCGCAGCCAGTGTAATCGTACCTGCTGTATCGATGATGTCATCGATGATGATCGCTGTTCTGCCTTCAATGTTACCTACGATATTCATAACTTCTGCCACGTTCGGTTCCGGGCGGCGTTTATCGATAATCGCAATTGGTGCTTCCAGGCGTTCAGCCAGTTTCCGCGCACGTGTTACACCACCATGATCAGGCGATACAACCACAATATCTTCCAAATTTTTCTCTGCAAAATGCTGACCAAGAATCGGAACACCAAGCAGGTGATCAACCGGAATATCGAAGAAACCTTGAATTTGAGTGGCATGGAGGTCCATAGTAATGACACGATGTGCCCCAGCTGTTTCAATCAAGTTCGCTACCAGCTTCGCTGTGATCGGATCACGAGCGCGAGCTTTACGATCTTGACGAGCATATCCATAATATGGAATAACAACGTTGATGCTTTTAGCAGATGCACGTTTTAATGCATCCACCATAACGAGCAGCTCCATTAGGTGCTCATTAACCGGTGCACTTGTGGACTGAATGACGAATACGTCCGCACCGCGAACACTTTCGTTTAGCTTAATCTGTACTTCCCCGTCACTAAAATGGATAACCTGTGCATTTCCCATCGGAAGACCAATATGATCTACGATTTCTTTTGCCAGAGCCGGGTTTGCATTACACGTAAAGACTTTCAACTTCGGGTCGCGATAATTCGCCATACTGCTCTATAACCTCCATACTCTCTATACTTATTTCTTTATAATTTTGCTTGCATAATTTTCTTTGTTCGTCTGACGTGTACGAGCGATAGCAAGTGCACCATCGGGAACATCCTGATTAATTGTGGAACCCGCAGCAATATATGCTCCTTCTCCCACTGTGACAGGCGCTACCAGATTGGTATTACAGCCAACGAAAGAACCGTCTTTTACAACCGTCTTATACTTCTTCACGCCATCATAATTCACCGTTACTGTACCGCATCCAACATTTACATCAGCACCGATCTCCGCATCTCCAAGATAAGTAAGATGTGAAACTTTGCTGCCTTTGCCAAGTGTCGTATTTTTCAGTTCGACGAAATCGCCAACCTTAGCACCCTCGCCTACATGTGAGTTCGGGCGCACATACGCAAATGGTCCAACCGTTGCATCGCTGTCAATGCGGCTGTCCATTAATACCGACTGCTTAATGTGAACGCGATCTCCTACTTCACAATTCATAAGTTGTGAGTTCGGTCCAATTATACAATCTTCCCCGATGACCGTACCGGCTCCAATCAACGTACCCGGGTAAATCACAGTATCCCGACCAATTACTACATTCGTCTCGATATACGTATTCTGTGGATCAATAAGGGTCACACCTGCACGCATATGAGCTTCCAGAATTCGGATGCGCATCATCGCTTCCGCTTTTGCAAGCGCTACACGATCATTCACCCCAATGGTGACTTCATCTGTAACAGATGCTTCAATGCTTTGACCGTCCTTCTGTAGAATTTCAATTACATCAGTCAGGTAAAATTCACCTTGGGCATTTTTATTATCTACTTTCTTCAGTGCCGCGAACAACTTTTGGTTATCAAAGCAATATGTTCCCGTGTTAATCTCCTGAACACGCTGCTCTTCTTCATTCGCATCTTTCTGCTCTACAATACGCTCCACTTGTCCGTGTGCATTACGAATAATACGTCCGTACCCGGTTGGATTGTCCATAATCCGGGTTAGAATCGTTCCGGCAGCTCCGCTCGCTTCATGGTCTGCTGTAAGCTTTGCTAATGTATCCGCGCTAATGAGAGGCTCGTCTCCGGAAAGCACAAGGGTAGTCCCCGGCGCATCTTCCAAGAGAGGGGCAACCTGCATAACTGCGTGTGCTGTTCCGAGCTGCTGCTCCTGCATGACATACTCAACATGCGTGCCAAGCTGCTCCTGTACTTTCTCCGCTCCATGCCCAACCACTACAACAATGCGGTTTGCGTTCAGCTCTTGCAGGTTATCCACAACGTGCTGAACCATCGGCTTGCCGCAAACGGGGTGCAGCACTTTGTACAGCTTCGATTTCATTCGTGTGCCCTGTCCGGCAGCTAATACGACCGCAAATTTATCTGACATAGTACCCTCCCGTTTCGAATAAGTTCCACAATGACTATATCTTAATTACAACTTGATTTCAAGGCAAAAGAAAAAGAGGCCCTCTATATAAGGCCCCTTTGTTTGCAGCTGTTTTTACGCGCCCTCTTCTACGAGTTCTTCACTCTCTGTGACTTCCCCTACACGTTCGTATTCAGCCAGTACAGCGGCTTGAATCTT
Organism: Aneurinibacillus uraniidurans; assembly: GCF_028471905.1. NCBI lineage: Bacteria > Bacillati > Bacillota > Bacilli > Caryophanales > Paenibacillaceae > Aneurinibacillus > Aneurinibacillus uraniidurans. Next base: position 3,776,083 of record NZ_CP116902.1, read on the forward strand.
TTCGCGAGTAGACGAAGAGATTGGATGCGCGATGTCGCGGAATTCCCCTTCTGGCGTACGTTTGCTCGGCATTGCCACAAACATACCGTTGTTACCATCGATAACGCGGATGTCATGAACCACGAATTCATTATCGATCGTAATGGAACAGATCGCTTTCATGCGTCCATCTGTGTTGACGCGGCGGAGTCTTACGTCCGTCACTTCCATGTCTGCTCACCACCTTTTTCCAATTATCAAAAGCTTGATAACTGTAATTCCACTAAAGGTGGTGAAAATCCTTCCACAATTCCGAAAAAAAATCAATTTTTTATAAAATTTGGATTTTTACCTACTGACATGGTAGTTATCTAGCCACAGAAGCAACTAATTCGATCTCGATTCCCACATCTTTTGGAAGGCGAGCTACTTCTACGAGGGAACGGGCCGGGCGATGCTCATTGAAATACTGGCCGTATACTTCATTAATTGTTCCGAAGTCCTCAATATTTTTAACAAAAACTGTTACTTTTACAACATCATTTAGCGTCGCGCCAGCCGCTGCCAGCACTTCTTTCAGATTCGCAAACACTTGATGCGTCTGAGCCGTAATATCACCAGCTACAAGCTCCCCTTCTGCTGTCAACGGAATCTGTCCTGATGTAAAAATCAGGTCCCCTGCTTTAATTGCCTGTGAATACGGTCCGATAGCCGCTGGTGCTTTTGTGGTTGAGATGGATTGCATCATACATAAATCGCTCCTTACTTGATTTATTATACAAATCGATTTCCAAGTTCAAGCTTAATTTCTTTATCTCGTATATCCATTTCTTTCATCTTTAGCAGCGAAACATACTCATCTACTAACCGTTCTTCCACATCTGACGTCTCCATCAGCACACCGACCCCTACAACCTGGGCCTTAAATTCTGCAAGCAGGTCGATCATTCCCTGAATCGTACCGCCGGCTTTCATGAAGTCATCAATAATGAGGACCTTAGAATTCTCAGGCAGACTGCGACGTGCCAGTGACATCGTCTGGATTCGTTTGCTGGACCCGGATACATAGTTAATACTTACGACCGAACCATCGGTCACCTTGCTATAACGGCGCACGATCACCACCGGTACATTCAGGTATGCAGCCGCCGCATAAGCGAGCGGAATTCCCTTTGTTTCCACTGTCATTACATAATCTGCTTCCGCGTCGGCAAAAATAGAAGCAAATACTTTGCCAATTTCCGCAAGTGCTTCCGGGTCACCAAGCAAATCAGCCATATACAAATAGCCACCTGGGAGCAAGCGTCCTGGTCCTTCTAACTTTTCTTTTAGCTTATTTACAGCTTTGCAGGCTACTTCTTTATTCATTTGTGGAATATATTTCACACCGCCTGCCGCTCCGGCTACTGTCTTCAGCAACCCAATCCCTTCTGTCTCGAATAACTCTTTGATGATGGATAAATCTTCACTAATAGAAGATTTGGCCGCTCCATACTGTTCCGCAAAGTATGTTAATGGGATCAACTTATGCGGGCGAGCAAGTAGGTGCTGCGTCATATCAACGAGGCGGGCACTTCTGCGCAATTTATTCATTCTTGTTCCTCCGTATCAAAAAACCGAATATTATGAAGTGAATATACCACTTTTGTACGGAATTACGCAAGTGCTACCCGTTATTTTCCCCGAGAATCCGAACGGCATATACTTCCTTACAAAACCCGCGAAGTCCGTTATAAATGCGATTCATACGGGACTCCCGATCCGTTAATGCAAAAACCGTGGGTCCACTTCCAGACATCAATACCCCGTCCGCTCCAAAGCGGCGCATACGCTCTTTAATCTGTTGTACCTGCGGATGCATCGCAAGCGTAACTGACTCCAGATGATTGCCTAGCGCACGACAAATCCCTGAAAAATTCTGTTCGGCAATCGCCTTCATCATCTGTTCCGAGCGACATCCATCCGTTAATTCCGATACTTTAAGCGCTCCGTACACTTCTGCAGTCGAGACCCCGATCGGAGGCTTGGCAAGAATAACCCAGCACGGTGGGGGAGATGGGAGCTTCTCAATTTTTTCTCCTCGCCCACGAGCAAGTGCCGTTCCTCCATATACACAGAATGAGACATCCGAACCGATACGCGATCCAAGATCAGCCATTGTCTCCAGGCTCATCCCTAAGTTCCATAGGCGGTTTAATCCGCGAATGGTAGCAGCTGCATCACTGCTGCCGCCTGCAAGCCCCGCCGCAATCGGAATCTGCTTATCAATATGAATATGCACACCCTGCTGGATACCGAACTGCTCTTTGATCAGGCGTGCAGCCTGATAGACATGATTGCGTTCATCAAGCGGCAGGTAGCTTACTGTGCAATCCAGCACAATCCGATCTTCTGCCAGTGTCGTAATCGTCAAACGGTCTGCAAGATCGATTGTTGTCATGACCATTTCAATTTCATGATATCCATCCGGACGTCGCGCTAACACATCAAGTGTCAGATTGATTTTAGCCGGAGCTTTTACCATAAGGCGTGCTTCTTTCACCTGGATTTTCTTCCCTTCCATATTCATGCTTTGCTTATTTTAGCATTAATACGGAACAGGTCGCAATGTGTATAGAAATGACCGGGCCATTGCCCGGTCATAGTGGGGAAGAATTTTATCGATCAGGATTTTTGTTTTGCGAGCGCTTCTTCGGCCAACTGGATGGCACGCTTCACCATGTTCCCGGCATCCCGGGTTGTGATCCCGCCCCATCCCTCTTTTTGTACCGTATCATAAAAGCCTAAATCCTTTGCTAATTCAGTCTTGAACTGCTCGGACATTATGCCTCTTCTGCGTCCCATCAAATACAGCCTCCTTTTGATTCCTTCCCTGTATATGTAGTATGCCCCGAACAAAATAAAAACAGCAGGATAAAATCTCCTACTGTTCAAGGGCAATACGGATGTTTTCGTCACTGCGGCAAATCATGAGTTCTACTGTTTCAGTAAGCACATCTGCATAGCTGTAGGAAACGCGTTCAAACGAATGCTTGTCCTCATCCAGCTTAACAATAAATACGGATGGATATGTCTCTTCGAGTACACCCATCCTCTCCACGGTCTTGCGACGGCCACCGTTCGCACGAAGCAATATGCGTTCTCCGATGTGGCTATCCAAACTACGTTTTATATCCTGTAACGTATTTCTCGCCATTCAGACCACCTCACTACGTATAATTATACCATCACCTTTTTATTATGTCAAATAAATCGATAATTATAGCAGGGATAATTATAATATGTCAATAATATTTTTCCCGGCAATCTCAAACAAAACTGAAAAATCAAAAAAAGAGCTCGCTATACGAGCCCTACGCTTCTCCTACCTGGGATCTGAGGTTTTTCGGAATACCGAGACGAAAGCACCCGCGGGTTTCAATCCCGCCCACTCCTTCAATTCCTGTAATCGTATGTTTCACCATGTCGTATACACTCACTGGCCGCTGAATGGATGTATAGGCTACCTGCTCCGCTATGTATACAGGATCCAGTGTATGAATATTAATACGCTTCGGTGAACTAGCAAAGTTAGCCCCGGCACTCAGAATCGCTTCGAAATGAGACTGGCACGCACCCGCAAAAATCACAAGGCTATCTTTGCACTGCTGGAATATACGAGCCTTTCCCACTGCCTCTACAAAAAAGCGGGAATGACGGTAGTTATTCAGATCATCAGCCGATCCCCGTCGCGATTGATAGGCATCATGTCCGGTCAGTACCAGAATGTCCGGACGGTGCTTCTCTAAGAGCGGGATAACGTGCACAGGAAATTCTCTTTCCGGCAAATAATACCCATCCGCAGGCACTTTCATTTCCGCGTATACGGCAAGACACTTACGAAGATAATTCCGATCCCCGTCGAGATGTAGCACCCGACCCGGCCAGTCAAATGACCCTCCCATCTCCCCCGTATGATTAATCTGCCGCCATACATTCTGCTCCCGTGCCCCCGGTCGCGTCTGCTGAATCATCCGCATCGCCTCTTCATGCTTCCGGCGGCATACCTCACGCAGCCGCTCTTCCTGTTCCGGATCGACTTTTATGAGATCAGCAAGCGGTGCATCAGCAAGCAGTCGGAAGTCTACCCCGATAAGAGAACACATCTTGCCGTCCTGCTGGATATCAATGATTTGAAATAACACGTCTCCCCCGTACGATTTACGCACGACCCGATCACCAATCTGCAAACTATTGGCCATAAAAAAACCCTCCTTTCTGCTCCATCGTATGCAGAGCGGAAAAAAGGGTTCTTGCCCGGCAGTTGCCGGGTACACACTATGAGATCAAGTTGCTAATACGAGCAAACTCTTCAAGGGACAGCGTTTCCCCACGCCGCGCCGGGTCAATGCCGGCTTCCTCCAACATCGCCAGCATCTCTTCTTTGCGGTCTTTCCCAAATAAATTGTTCATCAAATTATTAGATAGTGTTTTACGGCGCTGAGCAAAGCTCGCTTTTACAACACGGTAAAACATCTTCTCACTTTTCACTTCCACAGCTGGCTTCTGTCGAATGCGCAGACGAAGCACGGCTGAATCCACATTTGGCTGTGGAATAAAGACCGTATGCGGCACAATCGTGACGATATCTGCCTCGGCATAAAACTGTGCCAGTACACTCAATGCCCCATACGCTTTTGTGCCTGGCTTGGCAGAGATACGTTCTGCTACTTCTTTTTGAATCATGACGACAATATTCTCAAGCGGCAGACGCTCTTCTAATAGCTTCATCAAAATCGCGCTCGTTACATAGTATGGTAAGTTCGCCACTACACTGACAGAAGATTGTTCCGTGAACGTATCACGAATAAGCGTTGCTACATCCATCTCCAGTACATCCCCATGCACAACTTCCGCATGCGGATACGGAGAAAGCGTGTCTGCAAGGATCGGCAGCAGCCGCTGGTCAATCTCAATCGCGGCGACTTTGCCTGCCTGCCGGGCTAGCTGCTCCGTAAGCGCACCAATTCCCGGTCCGATCTCAATAACACCTTTTTCCTTTGTCAGCTCAGCCGCTCCGACAATTTTACTTAAAATATTCAGGTCGATCAAAAAATTCTGCCCTAGGCTTTTCTTAAAAGAAAAGCCGTACTTCTGCAAAATTTCTTTCGTCCGCTTGGGTGTTGCAATATCTCGCGTGTCCATTTCGTCTACTCCTCCTGTGCCTCCACCCAGGCCAGTGCATGGGCGAACTCCTCCCGCGTAATCTGCAGCATTAAAATACGCTTGTGAAGCTGATTGGCGTTTGCATAGCCGACCCCAAGCTTCTCCCCAAGCTTCGTACGCCTTTCTTTCGCGCGTGCGCCCCCAACGAGTCCGGCATCAATCATATCATTCATCGTAATGAGCTCCGCAGGCGCCTCTGCTTCCGTACGAACCGATGCAAGGGCTTCACGAATCACCTCAGGCGTCGCATATTCGACTCCGAGATTGCGTTTCCCTTTCCCATCCGCTTTTGTAATAAAAGCATGCTTACAACCCGGTACCTTCTGACTGATAATTTTACGAATGCGCTCCCCTTGAAAATCCGGGTCCGTAAACACAATCACTCCCCGTGCCTTCTGAGCGCGGGCAATCCGCTCAATCACCCAGGGAGGAATGGCAGAGCCACCCGTTTCAATTGTATCCGCATCTACCGCACGTCTAATTGCGGTTGTATCTGACTTACCTTCTACCACAATAATCTCTTTTATTCTCATCGTAAAATCCTCACTATGTATAAAAGGACAGGAGGACACTTGTCCCCCTGCCTTATCATACCGTTAATTTGGTTTATTCGGGCCAATAATATACACTTTTCGATGCTGCACACCAAAATCCTCTGCCTCTTTGGAAGATGCGAAGAACAGGTCCATGCGGTTGCCTTTAATCTTTCCGCCTGTATCCTCTGCCTTCCGAAAACCGTACCCTTCAATATAAACCCACCATCCAAGCGGTACAACGCTCGGGTCTACGGCCACTGTTCGACCTTCCGTCGCCACTGTGCCTGTACGTGTATCCGCATATTCCGGATCTGAACCCGGCGAGTAGGCGGTCATCCGCACATTCAGTGTTTTACGTGGTGTAAAGCTTCCGTCTTCCTCTGCTATTCGCTCTGCGCGGCGTGTTGCTTCCGCACTGCGAGAAGCCAATGCAGGACGCGCCGTACCGACAGCTACGATATGATCTTTCCAGTCTTTCGTCACTTCATGGTCAATGAGCTTGCGCGAAGTCGGTTGACCATTCGTGTAGACGACCTCATATCGATCGACAATTGTACCATTCTGGCCTTCCTGAATGACTTTCTCCTGTCCTTCAGGCAGCGTGCTATCTTCACGCTTTTTTGTATTGAAGGCTACCGTTTTCTCTTCTGCCACAACTTTTTTCTCGATACGGGTTATCGTAATCGTATCATTTGCTTGTACATTAGCGGTAAGTGCCGGGGTAACCTTGTCCAGCTGACCAAGTGTAATATGCTGCTCACCCAGAATATCCTTAACGCTACACAACGAAGTAGTCACTTTCTTTTTCTGCCCTGCGATATCGAGCGTAACCGGAATCGCCTTGGAATAATAGACATGCATCCCATCTGCAAGTGGTGTCGTCACAGAAGGTGTTATATGATCGGATGGTCCGGGCGTAATACCACGCTCCGTCAAAAATTCTCCAAGTGTATCCGCCTTTGTGGTGGCGGCTTCGACTTGTCCATCATGGACAAATCGGATCGATTTTGTCGGCCACACATTCATGATAAGCACAAGACTTATGACAACAAACACGACAATAGTGGTGAGAAGAATGGCTCGAACATTCTTCTGAAAACCTGACTTACTACTGCTTTGCTTCAAAGTCTATCTGCCTCCTTACGTGGTCGAGAGCCATTGTATGCGATTATGCAAAACGTTGTCAAACCAGTTTTTTACATAACGTTTTACAATTCTCGCAAAAACTCAATGATTATTTTGACCCAATTAATCTCTCGACCGTTGATACGACTGGGGTAAGGAGGTAGGTATAATTTCACATGCGCATTAAATCTGGAATAATTTTTTAGCGTTAGCTGTCGTAATTTGTGCCATTTCCACTACCGAAATATTCTTTAATTCAGCAATCTTCTCAGCTACATATCGTACATATCCACTCTCATTTCGTTTTCCTCGATATGGTTCAGGAGTAAGATATGGGCAGTCTGTTTCAATCAAAAGACGATCCAGTGGAACCGCTTCCGCTACCTCTTTTGGTTTTTTGGCATTCTTGAATGTAACCGGTCCACCAAGTGAGATATAGAAGTTCATTTTGATGCACTGCTCAGCCATTTCTGGACTACCGGAGAAACAATGCATGATGCCGCCGACTTCCTCGGCTTTTTCTTCTTGCAAGATATCCAGAATATCCTGATGAGCTTCCCGGTCATGAATGATAATCGGCAGTTTCAACTTTTTTGCCAGTCTAATTTGTTTACGGAATACGTCATGCTGTACATCTTTTGGTGACGTATCCCAGTAATAATCAAGCCCGATCTCACCAATTCCGACCACTTTCTTCTCCTCAGTAGCCAGCTTCTCAATCCAGATAAGATCGTCGTCGGTCATTGTGATCGCGTCCTGCGGATGCCATCCAATTGCTGTATAAATAAAATCATATTGACGGGCTAATTCGAGAGACGATTCAATCGTCTCTCGGTTGTACCCGATGTTGCAAATATACGAAACACCGTTTGCTTGCGCTCGGGCAATGACTTCTTCTCGGTCTTCGTTAAACTTTTCATCATTCAAGTGCGCATGTGTATCAAACAGCATGTGGAATTCCTCCCCTCGGTAAAGCGGTGCTATTTTACGATGGCACCATTCGGCATGTCAGCCGGTACTGTGGCAAGCGTCAGTTTATCTCCTTCGGAAGCAGCCAAAATCATACCATTTGACATCTCACCACGCAGTTTTACCGGTTTAAGATTGGTTACACAGATCACTTTCTTACCTACTAGCTCCTCCGGTGAATAATGCTTAGCAATTCCTGATACCACCTGGCGCTTTTCAAAGCCAAGATCCAGCTGTAATTTCAGAAGCTTGTCCGCCTTCGGAATTTTTTCTGCTTCGATTACTTGTGCTACACGGAGTTCTACTTTAAAGAAATCGTCGATCGCAATTTCCGGGGCAATCGTTTTTTCTTCTGCCTGCTCCTGTGCTTCTTTCTTCTTTTTATTTTCTTCTGCTTGTTTACGAGCTGCTGCTGTTGTCTCATCAATTGCTGCGATTTCTTTTTCCAGCTCAAGACGTGGGAATAGTGCATCGCCTCGATTTACTTTTATACCAGCTGGTAGCTTGCCCCATGTTTTAGCTGACTCCCAATCGGTTACCCCTTCACCTGCTGTCAGGCCCAGTTGATTCCAGATGGCAGCCGGAGTTTTTGTCATGAATGGCTGCAACCCAACTGAGATAATACGGATACTCTCAGCCAGGTTATACATCACTGTACCAAGACGCTCTTTATTTGCCTCATCTTTTGCCAGTGCCCACGGAGCTGTTTCATCAATGTATTTATTCGTACGGCTGACAAGCTCCCATAAACTTGCTAACGCATTGCCAAATCGCATCTGTTCCATATGCTCTTCCAATCCGGCAAAAGCAGTGCGCGCTACTTCTTTCAGTGACTCATCCAACGCTTCTTCAGCTGTAGGAGCCGGAATTGTTCCAGCAAAATATTTATCGATCATTGCCGTTGTGCGGCTTACGAGATTACCCAGATCATTTGCTAAATCAAAGTTCAGGCGCTGAATGAATGCTTCTGGTGTGAATACACCATCCTGACCGAACGCAATTTCGCGAAGAAGGAAATAGCGAATCGAGTCAGAACCATATCGTTCGATGAGGAACTTCGGATCGATGGCGTTTCCTTTTGATTTCGACATTTTTCCGTCCGGCATAAGTAACCAGCCGTGCCCAAACACTTTTTTCGGAAGTGGCAATTCAAGTGCCATCAGAATAATTGGCCAATAAATTGTATGGAAGCGCAAAATGTCTTTGCCGATCATATGCACATCTGCTGGCCAGTATTTATTGAATTTCGTATCATCTTCGCTCATATAACCAAGTGCGGTAATGTAATTCGCCAGCGCATCAATCCATACATAAATTACATGCTTCGGATCATTTGGCAGCTTGATGCCCCAATCGAATGTCATACGGGATACACTCAAGTCTTCAAGACCTGGCTTCAGGAAGTTGTTCACCATCTCGTTACGACGAGACTCCGGCTGGATGAATTCTGGATTCTCTTCAATATATTGAAGCAGGCGTTCCTGATAATTGGACATCCGGAAGAAATAACTTTCTTCTTTTACAAGATTGACCGCGCGTCCACAGTCCGGGCAGACATGTTCACCCTCTTTTTTCGCCTGATGCTCGGTCCAGAACGCTTCACATGGCACACAATAGTAGCCTTCATATTCTCCGAGATAAATATCTCCTTTATCGATAAGCTTCTGGAAAATCTTTTGCACCGCTTGTTTATGACGCGACTGTGTAGTGCGAATAAAATCATCATATGAAATATCCAGGCGCTGCCACAAATCTTTAATCCAGTCTACAATTGGATCAATGAATTCAAGCGGCTGCTTCCCTTCTTCCGCTGCTCGCTGTTGAAGCTTCTGCCCGTGCTCGTCTGTTCCTGTTAGATAGAAAACATCGTATCCACGCAAGCGTTTGTAACGAGCCATTGCGTCACAGGCGATGGTTGTATACGCATTTCCGATATGCAGTGTGTTACTTGGATAATAAATTGGTGTCGTAATGTAATACGTCGGTTTCATAAAATTCCCACCCTTTCTTCTCATTAAAAAAACCCCACGTCCGCACTGGGACGAGGAGCTCTCGTGGTACCACCCAAATTCCCTGCTTGTACAACTATTTCTCAGACACAAACAGGCTTCAGTCCCGTAACGAGGGCTACGTCATACCCTTACTCAAAAGCTCAGGCACGAAAACTCCGGGGCCATGTTCATCCTGCTTTCCTTACCGGCTCTCACCTACCCCGGCTCTCTGAAAAAGTCCACAGAATTACTCTTCCCATCATCGTTATTTCCATTATTCACTACTATTCTATACAGAATTACCTGCATATAGTCAAGTAAAAGCCGTTTTTTGTTCGTCTTTTCCTTTTTTATGGTGTAAATTTACAGTTTTGTCGAATGAAATCACATTTTTTTCTTCATTTTGTCGAAATTCAACACTTTATATAATAAGTAAAAAATCCCTATTTTTAAATATATTAGAATCAAAATGTCATTAAAACGTTTATTAACTTGCTTAAAAAATGAATTTTATTCCTTTTATATAAGATAACGGGATGTAAATTTTGCATTTTTACATTTCAATCCCAGCAATTGGTTGACCAAAAGCACAATCCTTGATAATATAAGACTACAAACTATTGTCGAAATTTGACGACGAAATCAAAGCATACTTAATGGTTTGAGAGGAGACGCAATAAAAGATGAAATCAACAGGTATTGTAAGAAAAGTAGACGAACTGGGTCGTGTAGTAATTCCAATCGAACTTCGCCGTACACTGGGTATCGGGGAAAAAGACGCTTTAGAAATCTATGTAGATGGCGAGCGCATCATGTTGAAAAAATATGAGCCAGCATGTATTTTCTGCGGCAGCACGAACGAAACAGTTACGTACAAAAGCAAGATCATTTGCGGAGATTGCCTGAGCGAAATGCCGACTCCACAAAAAGCATAATTGTACTAGCCAAGTATTCATTGCATTTGCACGCCCTGTTATGAACTTCACTATAAAATAGATAAAATGAAACGACGAAGGCGCTTCCTTTATAGGAAGCGCCATTTTCTTTACTTTCTATTGATGATATTCATTATATACATCTCGCTTCGGAACACCACGATCATCTGCTGCCTGCTTCACCGCTGCTTTAGCGGGCATTCCCTGTTCTATATAATGATCCACATGCTCAACTACGCTCATAGCCTGCCACCACTCTACTTCTGTATCCGCTGCATCATGACCTGCCCCTTCAACAATAACCGTGAACTCACCGCGCACTTCTCCTTCTCCTTCCAGAAAAGCAAGAACATCGTCAAAAGAGCCGCGTATAAATTCTTCATAGCGCTTTGTCAGCTCGCGTCCAAGCGCAGCCTGACGATTCCCAAGAACTTCGCGCATGATGTGAAGCGTCTTAGTAATTCGATAAGGTGACTCATAAAAAATCAGTGTTTCCTTATACATACGCAAACGCTCCAATTCCTTGCGCTGATCTTTCTTTTCACGTGGTAAAAACCCCCGAAACACAAAACCGTCTGTCGGCAGCCCCGATACGATTAAAGCAGATAGGCCAGCGTTTGCCCCTGGAATCGGAATGACAGAGATGCCTTCTGCTACCGCATCCCGTACCAGCTCCTGTCCAGGGTCAGAAATAGCCGGTAATCCAGCATCACTTACAAGCGCTATTGATACTCCCTCTTCTTTCAGAAGCCGAATAATCTCTGGGCCGCTTGAAAGCCGATTATGCTCATGATAGCTAATCAGACGTGTATCAATCGCAAAATGTGTAAGCAGCTTACGCGTCTGACGTGTATCTTCTGCCGCAATAATATCAACCTCACGCAATGTGCTCACAGCTCGTACTGTCATATCATCCAGGTTGCCGATCGGTGTTGCGACCAGATACAGCTTTCCATACGGACTATCTGCAAAACTCTTTTGCACGAACATTACAATTCCTCCGTTTTACTTCCATAATATATGTCATGGATTTCCTCGCAATAGTGTCCGTCCTCCCGGTACACAATAAGCGGTGGCATCACTTTCAGATCAGGCTTTGCTCCACGTATACCTTCTATTAATACCATGTTTGCTTCTGCACCTGGTTTTGGATACACAATCCGCAGCCGCTTCGGTTCTAGATCATACTTCCGCATCTGATCCATGATCTCTGCCAATCTCCCGGAGCGGTGTACATACGCTACCTTGCCCCCTGGACGCACAAGTCGACTGCTTGCTTCAATCATCTCTTCAAGCGTAAGCATAATTTCATGCCGAGCAATCGCCACATGGTCACGTTTATTTAAGAATGAGGCATCGCTTGTCACGGGCATGTATGGGGGATTACAGGTAACCATATCATAGCGTCCGTATCCAAGGAACTGAACCGCTTCTTTTACATCACCATGATGAACTGTAATACGCTCGTTAAGTCCGTTTAATGCCATATTACGCACAGCCATATCATATAACCGATCCTGAATCTCAACGGCGTCAATTGGACATTGGCTCCGCGCACTCATCAGCAATGGCACAACTCCACTCCCTGTACACAAGTCGAGAATTCGCCCCCGTGTCCGTGGTACACTCGCAAACCTCGCTAGCAGAACAGAATCAATCGAGAAACAGAACACTTCTTTACTTTGAATAATTTTCATGTCTTCGGTGAGCAGATCATCAATCCGCTCCCCTGGATACAAGGTAATGTCTTTCAACGTACGCTGCACTCCTTCGTAAATCTTCCTATAAAAAACGACCCGTCCTATATCGCGGGTCGTTTTGATTATCCCTGTTTGTTTAAAAATGAGAGGCAGAATAAACAATCACCATCTGTTCGCAAACTTCCATAATGAACATTGCATATATGGAATCCTTCCTGATACAAACGAGCCAGATTATCGTATCCCTCTCCGACAGTAGCCGACTGCTGCTTTCCTTTTTTTGCACGAGAACCAGATCCACCAGCCGCTTTTAGCTTCGCTCGCTTCTCTAGTTCCTGCTCGCGCTGCTGCAATCGCTCGCGTAAATGCTGGTTTTCAATTAATAAATTCTTATTTTCCTCCAGCAGCGTAATCATACCTTCTTTTAGCTGACCGATCTCCTGGTATAAGCCGCCTACCTTCTCTTCAATCAGAGCAAGCTGGTGAAACATGCTTTGTTTATTCACAATCCCACCTCAGTTATTCTCTGGTCTCTTTCTCAGACGACACTAATCTCATCGAGCGGAAATTCCAGCATTCCCTCTGCTTCATACAGATTAACCTGTACTTTACGTTCTAACAGATTGACCCCTACAACTTTCCCATATCCCATCGCAGTTGCCACTTCTTTACCGATATCCGGAAGATCATCTTTTGCGCTTTCATAGTTGTCATTCTCATATTTCAGGCAGCACATCAGTCTACCGCAAAGGCCGGAAATCTTGGCTGGATTAAGTGATAAGTTCTGGTCTTTTGCCATTTTGATCGATACAGGTTCAAAATCCCCAAGGAAGGATGAACAACAAAGTATACGCCCACAAGGCCCGATTCCCCCAAGCATCTTCGCCTCATCACGCACACCAATCTGGCGCAGCTCGATTCGGGTTCGGAAAATAGCAGCCAGATCTTTAACCAACTCTCGGAAATCTACACGACCGTCCGCTGTGAAATAAAAGATAATCTTGTTTTTATCAAATGTGTATTCCACATCGACAAGTTTCATCTTAAGCTCGTGCCCGACGATTTTCTCCTGACAGATGATAAAGGCTTCTCCGGCAAGTCGCTTGTTTTCTTCCACCTGCAGCCTGTCCATCTCATCTGCGATCCGCAGCACTTTTTTAAGAGGCAGCACGACATCGTCGTCTGAAACTTGCTTACGTCCGATGACAACCTGACCATATTCGACTCCACGTGCTGTTTCCACAATGACACAGTCATTTTTCTCGACCGGAAATTCACCCGGATCGAAGTAATATATTTTACCCGCTTTTTTGAAGCGGATTCCTACTACGTCAAACAAACGTTATCCCTCCTGCAGACGAAGCACCATATCCTCCAGTGACAGCTGCAGATTCGCGTAATGGGCAAGCCGGTTTTTGGTCTCAAGAATAATCTTCATTCCAGTGGCCAACCGGCGCTGGCTTATGCGTAATGCCTGTTTCTGAAGGGGCTCCACCTGATCAATATTCATAATCTGGGACTCCTGCCCCAACAAGCAAAGAAGTATATCTCGAAACCAAAGCAAAAGGAGGTCAAGAAACAAGTCGATTCGCTCGACTGTTTTCTCTTGTTTCAGCAGTTTATCATGAAGGGTCACAAGGGCATACGTCCCCCGCTCCCATATATCCTCACTTAATTGTATCATTAGGCTTCTCAACTGCGCAAACGATTCTGTTTCACACAGCGCATGTGCCTGCTCAAAATCATTTGTAATAGCAGCAGCCGTACGGGCAAGACCTGCTTTTATGCCCACAGCTTCTAGCTGGCTTGCGATCTGTTCAGGGGACGGGGCAGCGAATTGAACAATCTGACAGCGTGACAGAATTGTCGGCAGGAGATTGTGAATCTGGTTCGTAAGCAGAATCGCCACAACTCCTTGCGGCGGTTCTTCTAGAAATTTAAGCAAACTGTTCGCTGCTTCCCGACTCATCTTTTCTGACTCTTCCATAATGTAAACTTTATGACTCGATTCCGCTGCTCGATAGGAAAGCTTTTTCTGAAGCGTCTGTACATCCTCAATACTAATGACATTTTTCTCAACGGCAATCCGATGAATGTCGAGATGATTGCCTTCTTCAATCAGGCGACAGTTTTTGCAAGTCCCGCAGCTATCTCCATCCTGACGTACACAAAAAATGGCCTTCGCAAAATGAAGAGCCATTTTCTTCTTTCCAGCACCTTTGGGTCCTGCGAACAAATATGCATGAGACAGGCGGTTATATTGTAAACTTTGATGAAGAAAAGAAGCAGGCCGCTTCTGCTCCGCAAATTCGCTCCACATCATACTTCACTTCTTTCATTTGTTTGCTACACGTACATATTCACGAGCAAGCCGCGAATTTCTCCTACTGTATCGAGGATATTAATCCCCTTCTGCTCTTTTTTCAGAACAGCATCGGTTACTTCATTCAGTTTCTTGTCGACTTCGGTAATGATTTTGTAGACTTTGCTGCGACCACGGCGGCTGAACCCGTGCCGTTCTTCAAGTGCGACACCGTTTTTCACCGCTTCTTCCATGAAATTTTTAACAAGCGACTTATATTCTTTCAAGTCTTTGACCGTCCGAGAACGGGCCAGGCGTTCTCCCTGTGTGTCGATCTGCTGAATCAGCTTATTTAGTTTTTCTACATCAAGATCCCGGCTTTGCTTCTGCATAACTTCGTCGAATTCTTCATAATACTGTGGGATCACTTTTTGCTTCTGCTCAATCCCAAGTGCTTTCTCGATTGGCATATTCTCGCCAATGCGCATGCTCACTCATCCTCTCGTCTGTTTCTTACGTTATCGGAAAAAATGACCGCTTCTGTTACGAAGGATGTACCGAGTGTTTTTGAGCCTGCAAATAAGGAAGGATATCCGCCTGTAATTCCTGCTCGATCTCTTCTACAGAACGATTCGCATCCACGGGCACAATTCGTTCCGCATACTGCTCACGAATAGTCATGAAGCCTTCATATACACGCTTATGATAGCTCGATGGCTTCTGTTCGATACGATCAGGTCCTTCCTGACTTGCAAATCGAGCAGCAAGACGTGCCTGGCTTACCTCAAGCGGCAGCTCAAGAAAATACGTTCGATCCGGTGCAACCCCACCTGTCGCAAAACGGTTTACGGCCAAAATGTCTGACAGTGGGAGTCCTAGTCCATATCCTTGATATGCCAAGCTGGCATCAAGAAAGCGATCACACAAAACAATTTTTCCTTTTTCAAGTTCCGGGACAATTTTCTCCCGAACATGCTGGGCGCGAGATGCGGCATATAGCAGCACTTCTGTCGCTTCCTCCATCTCCTGATGTTCCGGGTCCAGTAGAAGCGCTCGAATACGGTCGCTAATCCGTGTGCCACCGGGCTCCCGTGTGAGAATAACTTCATATCCCTGTTCTTGTAAAAATGTATGCATACGCGCGATCTGAGTTGTTTTCCCCGATCCGTCGATTCCTTCAAATGTAATAAAGCAACCTTTCACCTGCTGCTCCTCCTCTATGGGTATATCGCTATCATATCGGAAAAAGAACCATGTGAACAGCGTAAGAAATAGGAGATTAGCAGAGAATCTTTATCGTCTTCATAGCAGGGTCCAAGGCCCCCTGAAAATAGCCGCCCGACTCCCGAATCTGAACAATCATCTGAACGTGTCGACCTGTAATGATTTCCCCCGGAATGAGAAGTGGAATCCCCGGTGGATATGGAATAACCATCTCTGCGCAGCAACATCCGATTGCCTTATCAAGCGACACAACGAGATAGCTGGAATGAAACGCTTCTTGAAGCGGTCTTGCAGGCACGGAAGTCTCCCCTGCATTCAGCCAAAGTGATGCAGAGTTTCCCGTTCTTACTGGTGCCACTGTTTGTTCTACTTGCATAAGACGCCTGTCTATTCGGCTAAGTGCCTGGGCTGCACGCTCGATTACCTGCCTGTCTGTATCGATTGCAAATACAAGCACCACATTACGCGGGTCAGCCATCTCTGCCGTACATCCTTCTTCTTCCAACCATTCTAACAGCTGATATCCTGTCACTTGGCTTTGCGTACTCCTAATCACCCATTTCAATGGATCACGACTATAGATTCCCTCTGCTCCGCTCCAGATCGTTACGGATTGAAGATGCCTGCTTAGTTCTATCTGAGCCTGTTCAAGTCGCTCAATGCTTTCTGTTAGCTTCTCACGCCCTTCCTGTACGAGATAGCGCCGCGCAACGTCCAATGATGCTAATAAAGGATACGAAGGACTGCTCGACTGCACCATAGCTAGTACAGTAGCTAGACGATTTCGATCAATCCGCTCCCCCCTCACATGCAGCATAGAAGCCATCGTCATAGCCGGAAGCATTTTATGGGTAGATTGTACAACAAGATCTGCCCCGCACATCAAAGCACTCTCTGGCAATACTTCTGCCTGTCCATAATGCGCACCATGTGCTTCATCTACAAGCAGCGGAACCCCTGCAGTATGGCATATTTCCGCTGCCTCTTTCAGGTTCATTCCCATTCCATAGTAGCTTGGATTCGTAAGCCAGACCGCCCGTATGTCTGGATACTCTTGTAACGCTTTTTTAATGAAAGACGGGTGGAGACAAGATGCTACTTCCGTCTCGTGCTCGATTTCTGGTGCGATAAATACAGGATTAGCTCCCGCTAACAACAATCCGTTAAACACGGACTTATGAGCATTGCGCTGAACAAGAATCTGCTCCCCTGGTCTGCATACCGCCAATGCCGCAGCCAGATTTCCTGCGGTAGTCCCTCCTACCAGAAAAAATGTTTGCTCTGCTCCAAATGCTTCTGCTGCAAGCTGCTGTGCTACAGCAATAGCTTCTTCTGGATGGTGCAAATCATCAAGTCCTTTTACTTCTGTAGCATCAATAGGTAGGATAGATGCAAAATGCCTGCGCGCTTCTTGATCAAATACCTGTCCATCTTTATGGCCAGGCACATGCAATGGTTCGTTTTTAGTTGCTACATATGTACAAAGTGCCTCATATAGAGGTGCCTGTTTCTGATTCATATTATAATCCCCCTCTCTGTATTCTCCCACATTACCATTCAAAAAAGAAAACCTTTCCCACACAATGAGAAAGGTTACTACGCATTTTGTTTGAGCCAAATCTGGCGCATTTGTTTAATGAAAAACATATATTTATCTTCCGTTGCATCCGTCTTAATCATTTCTGTCTCACAGTGCCTGCATACAAATGAGTCAAAAATAAAAATACCTTCTGGTTCATCCTGACTGCAAACGATACAGTTACGATAAGTGTGCCCCGTCATGAAATTGTACCGCCTTCCTTTTTTAAATCTATTCTTCCCCATTATATTTATTTTCATACACAATGTTCATGTTGTGATAAAGTAGTAAAATTAGCCCAAATAATTCGATTTGGGACGCCGATAAATACTTAGAGATATCTTTTATTAAGGAAAGAAGGGTTTGGGTGAATAGCTTGGAAAATATAATACATAAAGGAAAAGTAGAAGAAAATGCTACCATATACAGCTATACGCTTCATTATCGTTATCGCTGGAAAATCCCTATGATTATTATGCAATTGGTATTACTTGCTTTGTTTTCAATTGGATTTCTTTATACTGCTCGATTTGAGGCAACCCAGCTAGTGAGTGTACTCGGTCAGCTTGCCCTTCTCTGGATGCTGCAGGGATTTTCATTTTGGCTGTATTGTTTCACTTCTTCTTATTCACTACGCTGGCATATTGATGCATTTCTCTCTCCCTGGGGAGGATGGCGAACAAAACAGCCTCTTTCTATTATAGATTATCAACAGAATGAGTGGCTTTTTTTCTCTTTAGGCATAGCCATAAGCCTATTTATTGGCGCATGGTGGGGACTTTTATATGGATATTACATGGGAGTTTTTCATGTTGTTTGCAGCATTCCTCGTCTTTTAACCGTTTTTCAACTACAGAAGTGGAAACAAACAAGTCGTCCTTACATTATTAAGCATGAACCACTCGGTATCGGTCTATATTCTACAACAGGATGAATTGACCAAAATAAAAACCTCTATCGTGATTAGATAGAGGTTTTTTCTGTACCTTCAAAACTGAATCGAAACGTTTTTGTAAGCTTATTATTGGTTAAGCCCTCGACCGATTAGTATTCGTCAGCTCCGTACATTGCTGCACTTCCACCTCGAACCTATCTACCTCATCATCTATAAGGGGTCTTACCAGCTTATGCTGTGGGAAATCTCATCTTGAGGGGGGCTTCACGCTTAGATGCTTTCAGCGCTTATCCCGTCCGCACATAGCTACCCAGCTGTGCTCCTGGCGGAACAACTGGTGCACCAGCGGTGCGTCCATCCCGGTCCTCTCGTACTAAGGACAGCTCCTCTCAAATTTCCTGCGCCCACGACAGATAGGGACCGAACTGTCTCACGACGTTCTGAACCCAGCTCGCGTACCGCTTTAATGGGCGAACAGCCCAACCCTTGGAACCTACTTCAGCTCCAGGATGCGATGAGCCGACATCGAGGTGCCAAACCTCCCCGTCGATGTGGACTCTTGGGGGAGATAAGCCTGTTATCCCCAGGGTAGCTTTTATCCGTTGAGCGATGGCCCTTCCATGCGGAACCACCGGATCACTAAGCCCGACTTTCGTCCCTGCTCGACTTGTAGGTCTCGCAGTCAAGCTCCCTTGTGCCTTTACACTCTGCGAATGATTTCCAACCATTCTGAGGGAACCTTTGGGCGCCTCCGTTACCTTTTAGGAGGCGACCGCCCCAGTCAAACTGCCCGCCTGACACGGTCCTTCATCCCGGTAAGGGATGCAAGTGAGAAGGCCAGCATTGTCAGGGTGGTATCCCAAGGACGCCTCCCCCGAACCTGACGGTCCGGATTCAACGGCTCCCACCTATCCTGTACAAACAATACCAGCATTCAATATCAGGCTGCAGTAAAGCTCCATGGGGTCTTTCCGTCTTGTCGCGGGTAACCTGCATCTTCACAGGTAGTATGATTTCACCGAGTCTCTTGCCGAGACAGTGCCCAAGTCGTTACGCCTTTCGTGCGGGTCGGAACTTACCCGACAAGGAATTTCGCTACCTTAGGACCGTTATAGTTACGGCCGCCGTTTACTGGGGCTTCGGTTCAAAGCTTCGCCTTGCGGCTAACCTTTCCCCTTAACCTTCCAGCACCGGGCAGGCGTCAGCCCCTATACTTCGCCTTGCGGCTTCGCAGAGACCTGTGTTTTTGCTAAACAGTCGCTTGGGCCTTTTCACTGCGGCCCCCTCGCGCTTTGACACGCTACCGGGGCACCCCTTCTCCCGAAGTTACGGGGTCATTTTGCCGAGTTCCTTAGCAAGAGTTTTCTCGCGCGCCTTAGGATTCTCTCCTCGCCTACCTGTGTCGGTTTGCGGTACGGGTACCTCACTCCTCGCTAGAGGCTTTTCTTGGCAGTGTGAGATCAGGGACTTCGCTACTTTAATTCGCTCGCCATCACAGCCTGGCGTTACAGTGTACGGATTTGCCTATACACACGCCTCACTGCTTGGACAGACATAACCAGCAGTCTGCTCACCCTACCCTCCTGCGTCCCCCCGTTGCTCAAACGGAGTGGAGGTAGTACAGGAATTTCAACCTGTTGTCCATCGCCTACGCTTTTCAGCCTCGGCTTAGGTCCCGACTAACCCTGAGAGGACGAGCCTTCCTCAGGAACCCTTAGGCTTTCGGCGGAAAGGATTCTCACCTTTCTTTTCGCTACTTACACCGGCATTCTCACTTCCTACCGCTCCACCAGTCCTTCCGGTCTGACTTCACCGCTGTAGGAACGCTCCCCTACCACTGCACCATACGGTGCAATCCACAGCTTCGGTACTACGCTTAGCCCCGTTACATTTTCCGCGCAGAGTCACTCGACCAGTGAGCTATTACGCACTCTTTAAATGGTGGCTGCTTCTAAGCCAACATCCTGGTTGTCTGGGCAACTCCACATCGTTTCCCACTTAGCGTAGATTTAGGGACCTTAGCTGGTGATCTGGGCTGTTTCCCTTTTGACTACGGATCTTAGCACTCGCAGTCTGACTCCCGGACCGTCTGTATCTGGCATTCGGAGTTTGACTGAATTTGGTACCCCGCGAGGGGCCCGCGTCCAATCAGTGCTCTACCTCCAGTACAGGCATCCGAGGCTAGCCCTAAAGCTATTTCGGGGAGAACCAGCTATCTCCGAGTTCGATTGGAATTTCTCCGCTACCCACACCTCATCCCCGCACTTTTCAACGTGCGTGGGTTCGGGCCTCCAGTGCGTGTTACCGCACCTTCACCCTGGACATGGGTAGATCACACGGTTTCGGGTCTACGACCACGTACTCATTCGCCCTATTCAGACTCGCTTTCGCTACGGCTCCGGCCTATCCGCCTTAACCTCGCACGTAATCGTAACTCGCCGGTTCATTCTACAAAAGGCACGCCGTCACACATTAATTGTGCTCCGACTAGTTGTAGGCACACGGTTTCAGGTTCTCTTTCACTCCCCTCCCGGGGTGCTTTTCACCTTTCCCTCACGGTACTGGTTCACTATCGGTCGCTAGGGAGTATTTAGCCTTGGGAGATGGTCCTCCCGGATTCAGACGGGGTTTCACGTGTCCCGCCCTACTCAGGGTACGTCTCGGAGAGACAGTCATTTCGACTACAGGGTTGTTACCTTCTCTGACGGGCCTTTCCAGACCGCTTCATCTATGACTGTCTTTTGTAACTCCATGTGAGACGCCCTACAACCCCAGAAGGCGAACCTTCTGGTTTGGGCTACTCCGCGTTCGCTCGCCGCTACTGACGGAATCACTATTGTTTTCTCTTCCTCAGGGTACTTAGATGTTTCAGTTCCCCTGGTATGCCTCTCCCTGTCCTATGGATTCAGACAGGAGTACTACCCCATTACGGGCAGTGGGTTTCCCCATTCGGACATCTTCGGATCAAAGCTCGCTTACAGCTCCCCGAAGCATTTCGTCGTTCGCCACGTCCTTCATCGGCTCCTAGCGCCAAGGCATCCACCGTGCGCCCTTTGTAGCTTAACCAAAATTGGTTTCACCTTAAAGGTCTATACTTTGGATATAAATCCTTAGCTTACGTTTGTTTCGATTCAGTTTTCAAAGAACAAGCAACTTTTATATTCTATCAGAACAAACAATAGTTTGTCAACAAACTTTTTTGTTTGTTCCGCCCGGCGACGTCCTACTCTCCCAGGGAGTTGCCCCCCAAGTACCATCGGCGCTAAAAGACTTAACTTCTGTGTTCGGGATGGGAACAGGTGTGACCCTTTTGCCATCGTCACCAGACTAGAATAGAATTTTTGGTGGAGCTAAGCGGGATCGAACCGCTGACCTCTACACTGCCAGTGTAGCGCTCTCCCAGCTGAGCTATAGCCCCATGTTTATGAAGCTAACTCTTTTTATAAATGAAGGAAAATAAAAAATTCCTTCAAAACTGAACAGTGAAATCTCGACGTGTGCAAAGTCTCCATAGAAAGGAGGTGATCCATCCGCACCTTCCGGTACGGATACCTTGTTACGACTTCACCCCAATCATCTACCCCACCTTCGGCGGCTGGCTCCTTGCGGTTACCTCACCGACTTCGGGTGTTGCAAACTCTCGTGGTGTGACGGGCGGTGTGTACAAGACCCGGGAACGTATTCACCGCGGCATGCTGATCCGCGATTACTAGCGATTCCGGCTTCATGCAGGCGAGTTGCAGCCTGCAATCCGAACTGAGAATGGTTTTCAGGGATTTGCTCACTCTCGCGAGTTGGCTGCCCGTTGTTCCATCCATTGTAGCACGTGTGTAGCCCAGGACATAAGGGGCATGATGATTTGACGTCATCCCCACCTTCCTCCGTCTTGTCGACGGCAGTCTCCCTAGAGTGCCCAACTAAATGCTGGCAACTAAGGACAAGGGTTGCGCTCGTTGCGGGACTTAACCCAACATCTCACGACACGAGCTGACGACAACCATGCACCACCTGTCACCTCTGCCCCGAAGGGAGCCTCTATCTCTAGAGATTTCAGAGGGATGTCAAGCCCTGGTAAGGTTCTTCGCGTTGCTTCGAATTAAACCACATGCTCCACCGCTTGTGCGGGTCCCCGTCAATTCCTTTGAGTTTCAGCCTTGCGGCCGTACTCCCCAGGCGGAGTGCTTATTGCGTTAGCTGCGGCACTGAGGATTGGAGTCCCCAACACCTAGCACTCATCGTTTACGGCGTGGACTACCAGGGTATCTAATCCTGTTTGCTCCCCACGCTTTCGCGCCTCAGCGTCAGTTACAGGCCAGAGAGCCGCCTTCGCCACGGGTGTTCCTCCACATCTCTACGCATTTCACCGCTACACGTGGAATTCCGCTCTCCTCTCCTGCACTCAAGTCTCCCAGTTTTAGGTGGCCCTCCACGGTTGAGCCGTGGGCTTTCACACCTAACTTAGAAAACCGCCTGCGCGCGCTTTACGCCCAATAATTCCGGACAACGCTTGCCCCCTACGTATTACCGCGGCTGCTGGCACGTAGTTAGCCGGGGCTTTCTCGTAAGGTACCGTCAGACCGGGAGGTCATCCCGGCGGTTCGTCCCTTACAACAGAACTTTACGATCCGAAAACCTTCTTCGTTCACGCGGCGTTGCTCCGTCAGACTTTCGTCCATTGCGGAAGATTCCCTACTGCTGCCTCCCGTAGGAGTCTGGGCCGTGTCTCAGTCCCAGTGTGGCCGATCACCCTCTCAGGTCGGCTACGCATCGTCGCCTTGGTAGGCCTCTACCCCACCAACTAGCTAATGCGCCGCAGGCCCATCCGACAGTGACTCATGGTCTTTCCCAGCAAGGAGATGCCTCCTTGCTGCGTATCAGGTATTAGCACCGGTTTCCCGGAGTTATCCCTGTCTGTCGGGCAGGTTGCCTACGTGTTACTCACCCGTCCGCCGCTAACATCAGGAGTGCAAGCACTCCATCTGTCCGCTCGACTTGCATGTATTAGGCACGCCGCCAGCGTTCGTCCTGAGCCAGGATCAAACTCTCCAATAAAGTTGAAAAGATGATTCGCTGAGCTCGAAAGCTAGCTTATAATTAAATCGAAATTGATTGAACTCGCACACTCGAGTTTCACTGTTCAGTTTTCAAGGAACTTCTTTAGCAATTCATCGCCCGACTGTATTTCAGTGGCGACCTTTATAATTTATCATGTCCCATAAATTAAGTCAACACTTTTTTATTTTGTTTTTAAAATGAACTAAAAAATAAAAAGTCCGTTGTAACGGACTTTTACACTGTAGCATTGTTTTTGGCTAGGGTCAACATTTGTTCACAAGAGAAACTGTTTAATAACAACTAGCGTAGCAAGACCCGGTACACCAAGGAACCCCGTTATGGTTACCGTCACAGGATTAACCGGGAGATGAAATGAGATAGACTGTCCAGCCAAATTAAACAAAAATAGCATAATACTGCCCACAACCAGATTTCCCAGCCCCCACCCGATCCATTTAATAGGTCTCCACGCAGCCTGATTCATAAGTAAAAATACACTTATCGCAATCGCTACAGCTACCCCAATTGTCCAGCCATTCAACAGCTGTCTCCCCCTTTTCCCAATTATTTATTTTTTAAGAAAATAAATAAGTACAGTAACAGAGTTATTAAGTGAATGAAATAGTATAGATGCCCAGATACTTTGATAATGATGGCGTAGCCACCCAAGTATTATGCCCATAATAAATAAAGAAGGGAAAAAAACAGGGTCTACATGGAAAATGCCAAACAATAAACTCGAACCTATAATTCCAGCTGCTGCCCCCAGCCGATTTGTAATCGCCGTTTGTAGTACACCTCGAAACATCATCTCTTCTGCGATCGGCACAAACATCCCAATCAGTGTTATTTCCAGAAGTCCCATCATCATACCGAGGCTCTTAGCTTCTGTTACGCCGCCAGAGATTTGTTCTTCACGCCATGAATACAGATCTACATGTAATCCCTGTGCAATTGGAATTGTTACCAATCTATCTAATAAAAAAAGAGAAGCCAAATAAAAGCCCACAACCGCCCCAATCATCGAAAACATTCGGGTCGGTCGAACAAACCCCAGTTCGTCCATTCTCCCAGCAAATAAAATCAGACCGCATACAAGCATAATAATCTGCATTAACAAAGACTCAATAAGTCCCCCCGGTGTATCCGCTTGAAAAAAAGACCCATCTACAAACTCGTACAAAATATACGTTGCTCCTGTAAACGCCTGATAAAGTGCAAAGTAATACAACAAGTCCGTTCCGGTTAGTTCTCGCTCCCAAAGCAAAAGTCTCCTGCGACGTACTTTTATAAGAGCCGGCACAAACACAAAAATCGGCAGCACACTTAGCCCAAGCACGCTGAAAGCCAACCATCGGCTTGCTTCACCTGTCGCCACAATCCGCCACAACCCTTGCTCTGTTACTACCAAGCGAAGCGTAGAAAAATGAAATACCTGCGCACTTATATATCCAAGCAGCAGAAGTATACTCGAAACTACAGCTACTTGTTCCCACCGTCGATTCTTCGCCACATCCTCACCTCGCCATCTTGTACAAACATATTCCGAATTCCCCTATAACAGAACAAGCTCTCCTTGATAAAAAATAAAGATGCTCAGCAATACGATGCTGGCATCTTCACTTTATCATGGAAAGAACAACCTATTACAACTCTCTTCTTCCCTCAAGTGCTTTTGAAATCGTTACCTCATCCGCGTATTCTAGATCCCCGCCTACCGGCAGACCATGCGCAATTCGGGTCACCCGAATACCAAACGGTTTCACAAGCCGAGAGATATACATTGCAGTCGCTTCCCCTTCAATATTCGGATTGGTCGCTAAAATGAGTTCCTGTACCTCTTCATTTTCTAAACGCCTGAGCAATTCTGCGATGCGAATATCTTCTGGTCCGACTCCTTCCATAGGAGAAATCGCGCCATGCAACACATGATAGTACCCCGTAAATTCACGTGTTTTCTCCATCGCAATCAAATCTTTCGGCTCTTGCACGACACAAATGGTAGATATATCTCTTGATGTGTCGGAACAGATACGGCACGGGTCAACATCTGTAATGTTCTGACATACCGAGCAATAAAACAAATTCCGCTTCGCATTTACAAGCGCCTTGGCAATATCAAGCACATCATCTTCTTTCATGCCAAGCACGAAAAAGGCCAGACGGGCTGCCGTTTTCGGGCCGATGCCTGGCAATTTCATAAATCCATCAATCAATTTAGCTATCGGTTCGGGATAATACACGTATGCCTCCCTATGACCTAGAACATCCCCGGCATATTCATACCGCCTGTGAAACGTCCCATGCTTTTCGATGCCATCTCATCGGCTTTATTGAGCGCTTCCGTTACCGCAGCCAGCACAAGATCTTCGAGCATTTCAACATCATCCGGGTCAACCGCTTCCGGCTTGATCTTCACTTCAAGAATTTCCTTCTGACCATTCGCCTTCACAGTTACCATGCCGCCGCCAGATGTTCCTTCTACGGTCTGTTCCTTCAGCTCTTCTTGCGCCTTTTGCATTTGCTGCTGCATTTTCTTAACTTGCTTCATCATATTTTGCATATTTCCGCCACCAAACATATTGTGTTCCTCCTAATCTTTTATGTCCACAAGGTCTTCGCCAAACAACTTTATCGCTTCATCAACCAGTGGCTCTGCTTCGGGAGCAGATACCGACTCCTCTCCCGATCCTTTCTCTGGCAAAACGGCTGCCTGCCGAATCTCCTGCCACTGACTTTCCATCAAGGTAAATAATTCAACAGGACGATTTATAAATCCTTTTACAACTTCTTCAAGTAACTTCTTATTTAATTCGCGTGATGTTGTCTCACAATGAATCACGCTCTTAAAGCAGACCACGATTCCATCCTGAGAGAGTGCAACCGGCTTGCCATCAAGGAGCCAGGCATGCAGTTGGATGCTGCGTGATTTAACTGTCCCAAGAATGTCCGGCCAGATGGACTGTAACTTCCGTAATTGTGGCTCAATCGAATGAACCGCCACATCTTGAATGCGACTAACCGGAATTTTGACTGTCGGCTGAAGGCTGGAACGACGCTTTTCTGGACGAGTCGGTTGCGACACGGGTGAAGCTGAGCTTCCGTCTGTTTCCATCTGCTTAAGGCGCTTCTCCAGTATATCAATTCGCTGTAGAAGCTGTGCCACATCCGCAGATAAAACAGCAGGGGCGCCTGACGGATTCTCTCCACCCCCCATAACTTCCTGTTCAGAACCTGTCGCTTGGCAAAGCTGAATCAGAATCAGCTCGAGCATAATCCGCGGCTGACTGGCCCACTTCATCTCACTCTTCGCCCGGTTCAACTGCTCAATAACAGCGAAAATGTGCGGACGTACCAGGCTGTCTGCTAGCTTTGCGAATTCTGGTTCCAGTATGATCCGGTCCTGAATCTCTTCTAACGCTGGCGCTGTTTTATACAGCAGGAGGTCCCGGAAGTAAAAGAGTAAATCATCCAGAAACTGCTCCGGGCTTTTACCTTCTTGCACAAGGCGGCGAACAATGTCGAGTGCCGTAGCAGTTGCCCCATCCTGGATTGCCGTAACCGTCTCACTCAACAAACCATGGGAAGCGGCACCCGTAATGGCGATCACATCTTCAAGATCAATCTGTTCGCCACCGAACGAAAGAGCCTGATCAAGCAAGCTCAATGCATCCCTCATCCCACCTTCTGCCATACGTGCAATAAATGTCAGCGCCTGATCTGAAATCTGGACGTGTTCCGCTTCGACTGCCTCGCGCATCCGCTTCACAATTGCTCCACTTCCGATACGTCGGAAATCAAACCGCTGACAGCGGGAAATAATCGTAGCCGGAAGCTTATGTGGATCTGTCGTTGCCAGAATAAAAATCACATGGGCTGGCGGTTCTTCCAACGTTTTCAGTAAGGCGTTAAACGCTTCCGTCGTCAGCATGTGCACTTCATCAATAATATATACTTTATACCGTACTTGAGTCGGCGCATACTTCACTTTATCACGAATATCCCGAATTTCTTCAATTCGTCGATTCGAAGCAGCGTCAATCTCCATGACATCGACAACAGAGCCTTCTGTAATTCCACGGCAGGCCGCACATTCGTTGCAGGGTTCCGCTGCCGGACCCTGTTCACAGTTAATCGCCTTCGCCATCACTTTGGCTGCACTAGTCTTACCGGTACCGCGCGGCCCATTAAATAAGTACGCATGAGAAAAACGCTGCTCTTTAATTGCGTTTTGCAGCGTACGAGTGATGTGTTCCTGGCCTACGATATCATGAAATGTCTGCGGCCGCCAAACACGATATAATGCACGATATGTCATGTTTGCCTCTCCGCTTTCTTGTCCATATATGCTACCTAACCATATACGGAACTAAGATAATCAATACTAGTATGATTATATCATTGAACACACTTTATGGGAAAGAGGTGGGGAGTGATCAACAGGAAGGAAGGATAATATGAAAAGTCGTACCGAACCCTTTGCTTGAAACTCGGATGCTACCACCCATATCATGTATAATTTTCTGACAAACTGGCAACCCTAGCCCAGTCCCGTTTTCTTTTGTCGTAAAAAAGGGCTCAAAAATCTTATCAGCTAAATACGGCGGAATTCCCTGCCCACTATCATGTATCGTAATCTCCAAATTCCCATGATTGGAGACAATACGTACAGTGAGTTCTCCTTTGCCACCCATCGCCTCGATTCCATTTTTGGATATATTCAAGAATACCTGCTTTAATAGTTCTCCATCCCCCATAATGTGCGGAAGATATTCTTCCTGCTCCATTCTAACCTCAATTCCCTGTAAAAGCGCTTCATTTTTTACAATCGGTAAAATCTCACACATCACCTGCTTAATATCAACAAGCTTGTACTGAATCTTTTTCTGCTTACTCAGTAATAAAAACTCGCTGACCAGATCATTAATCCGCTTGATTTCCATCAGCATAATATCTGTATAACTCTTCTCTTTTTGCATACCCGCTTTTTCAAGTGATTCCCGCATCATCTGAAGGAAGCCATTAATGGATGTAAGCGGATTACGAATTTCATGCGCTGTGCCAGCTGCAATCTGTCCGATCATAGCCAGGCGATCACTACGTTCGATTTTCTCTTCGAGTGAACGCATATTCGTGATGTTTTTAAAAATATAATACCCACCCTTGATTTGACCCGCCGCATCACGAAATACATCTGAGTCTACAATCAGCTCGAACCGCTGTTCCCCGTTGTTCCACGAATAGGGCTTATCCGATACTGTAACACCGCTCAGCAGAGAAGAGGAAATAAACCCCTGTTCTTCTCCCATTCCCGGGAAAGCTTCTTCAATTGTCTTATTAATTACCTCAGTTTTACGCACCCCAAGAATGGTGCAGGCTTTATTGCTAATCTCCAAAATCCGGGCTTCCTTACTCAGTAAAATAATCCCCAGATTGATCTCACGAACGATTTGTTGATAAATAGACGGGAAAGCATCCGGCCCCTGTGCCTCTTGAATACCCGGGAGGATAATATAATGAATCGCATCTTCCCCATTCCCTCTGTAAATCATTAAATCGCACATGCACGTCTCACCGCTTTTTAACCGCAGTAAACTTCGCGGTGTCTGTAAGAAACGCTCGCGCATAATATCGCAGTAGGAAAGCCAAGCTTCAAATGAGTCTTTCGTTACGAATAAATCCTGGTATGTCTTTTGCTTAATTTCTTCATATGTATGGCCGGTTGCCTGAAGCAAGATTGCATTCGCTTCTACAATGTGGCCCTGTCCGTTAAAAAATACAGCAGCAAATGGCATCGTATGCAGATGTATTTCTAATTCATCCATGCCGATCTCTAAGTAAAATGAATTGCTAGACATTACATCGTTCCTCCACAAACTAGAGATAATTGCCATTTTGTCGGTATATGTTAACTATACTAATTCGTTTTTCTTTTCTTATTTCCTTTCTTTTCCGTAAAAAATAAGAACTCCTGGTGTAAAATACACCAGGAGTTCTATAAAAATGAACCGCACACCTATCTTCGATACGTACATCCGAGCGGCCCCGTGTAGTTAGCTCAAACCAGGCACCCCTGCGGCACACGAAAGATACCACTTATGGCTGCTTCCTTCCGGACCTGACCAGGTTCATGGGCTTTCGTTGCGCAGGACCCGGTTCTCAACACCACTTGCACGGACCTGACCCCACATGTTACGCACCTCTGATAGGAATTCAACCCCGCTACAGCGGATTGCGGGTTACAGGGCACCGCTACCTCCCCATCTAGTGCGGAAACTTATACGCTTTTATTAGGCAGTGTTAACTGCCCATTCATCATAACAAAAACAGAACAGATGTGCAAGCTGGTCGATTAAGGAAGCGAATCCAGTCTGTATCGTACTGACTCTACCCATTCGATTTGTTCAGCTGTCAGAACCATTCGTTCCCCTTCTTTTATAATCGTTGGATTCATCGGTGTATCTGCCTGCACCTGTATAACCTGCCAGACAGTTTGATCGGTTAATCGCACCTCACTTCCGACAGGAAACGGATTCAGAAGCCAGCGATACGTCTGCAGCTGATTCATGTCATGCTCCCATATGTACGTCACCAGCTGTTCATATGCTTTTTTTGGTTCGATCCAGCCATTCTTGATCGTTGCAAATAGCTGTTGTGCATAATAGCGCGCATAGCTTTCATCTGGACTCGGCTTCCCCGCGAGAATACATGCCTGCTGAAGCAA
Source organism: Aneurinibacillus uraniidurans (assembly GCF_028471905.1). Classification (NCBI taxonomy): domain Bacteria; kingdom Bacillati; phylum Bacillota; class Bacilli; order Caryophanales; family Paenibacillaceae; genus Aneurinibacillus; species Aneurinibacillus uraniidurans. The sequence goes on from NZ_CP116902.1 coordinate 3,806,302, forward strand.
ACTTGCTGTATACAAAATCGCAACCTGATGTACAAAATCAGAAAAATCATCTGGAGTATGAATGCAGAGTTGTCTAACAATTAGTCGTGGAAGGGAAACGTTTTTCTTTAACTCTCGCAGCATTAGCCCATGATCATGCAGGAATAACACGCTGTTTATTGAGGAGTCAAGCTTTTGGATAATCCGTATAATTTCCTCTTCAGCGGCGCTCATTACCTTCACCCCATTCAAGCAAAAGCATCGTATAATCGTCTTCCCGTATCGGATGCTCCTTCTGAATTTCCTGTTTGAGCTGCATCTGTAGCGGATCTAGCTCACGGTAATCTGATGATCGAAAAACTTTCGTCAACCTCTCAATCCGCTTTGCATTTCCTTCCGGATCATTTCCTTTCTCATACACACCGTCTGTCATAAGCATAAGACGGCCCGTCTTTCCTACTGCCAATTTCTTTGTTTCATGTCGATTTGTCTCAATAATACCAAGCGGCAAAGAAGTAGACCGCAGGCAATGCAAGATATCCGCTTCTGTATCAAGCACATACCCATTTGGATGACCTGCATTCGCATACTCCATAGTTCCAGCTGATATATCTACTACCACATACATGCAGCTCACAAACATCGTATCCGGGAGGCGGAAGAATAGGCGACAAAGATGGGAATTAAGTTCCTTCATAACCGTGGCAGGATCGGTTACTTTCATAGCCAGTCCGCGTAAAAGCGTACGAATGGCCATCGTAATTAAAGAAGCTGAAAAGCCATGACCCGACACATCCAGCAAGAATAATGCCGCCTTGCCGTCGTCAAGTGAAATAAACTCGAATAAGTCCCCGCCGAGAAGGTAGTAAGGCTGGTGGATGTACGTAAAGCGAATAGCTCCGCTCTTAATTTCCTGAGGATACAGACTTTTCTGAACGAGAGTGGCGATATTCAGCTCTTTTTGTACAGCGTGAAATCGACTCATACGTTCGTTCAAGCTACGGGCATGTGCGATGTACTTCTGAACCATCAGGCGAACTTCACGCACATCAAGAGGATAAGAAAAAATATAGGAGACTCCACGATCAAAGTACAACAGTCTATCTTCAAAATACAATCCTGGACAATCAAGCAAAATAGGTAAAAGCGGCTCAACGTTCCGTAGCTCATGAATGGCTTCTTTAAGGTTTTCCGCTTTTTCTGCACTCGCAGCACTGACCAATACTAGCTCAACGGTCATAATCCGTTCCATAATGCGCCGCAAATGTGATATATCCTCTACCTCCAACAATCGATACTGCATGGAAAGAAAAGAACGCATCAGCGGCTGGGGCGTTCCAAGAAGCAGAATAGTTCCAGCAGATTCTGACATAAAAACAGACACACCTTTTCTATGAATTTTTCATCGTAGACAACTAGTAAAAGACAGCGGTCCCCTATAGCGGAATCGCTGTCTTACTAGCTGCCAATCTTTTTGTCAAAATTAACAAGGCGATGAATTTCATCTAGCGTTTTTACGGAACGGGTAAACCCTTCTTTCCCCTGTGTGATGGAGTGACTGACCTCAATGAGAAGTCCTGTTAGTTCCGTTAGATCAAGGCTGTCTGTATACGATTCAAGCTCATTAATTTTTATAACCATATCACGCCCCAGCTGATCACTATAAGGCTGATTAGCCATGGCCTGAAGTTCGGTCGTAAGCGTTCGAACAAGCGGTGCTAGTTGTCCCCGAGACGGTGAGAATGATTCTGGGCGCTTAATTACCCGGCCTTCACGATTAATAACCAGGCCATTCGTGTAGTGAGCATCTCCGGTTAATGGATCAATCGACATTTTATCGGGACGGCCTTTACGTGGTTTATCTAGCGGCTTCTCAAACGGCTGCTCTACAACAGAAAATACTTCCTGAATGCGAGCCATTCTTGGGTCTGATACTGGAATTTTTTCATGCTGTACGACTTCATGGTACAGGTTTTTGCGCATTTCTTGCTCGAATTCGGAAGGGGTAGCATTGTCGTCAACATTGACCTGATAAGGTGATGGATTCGCAGGAGCTATCTCTTCCGGCTGATCGTCTGCCTCGACATTCAATGTGACGGTACCAAATCCAACTCCGGCTAGAGCTATAGAAAGTAGTACACCTGCCAGAAGCTTTCGTTTCCTCATTGGTATATCTCCTCTTGTATCGTCTCTACTAATTAATTACTGCTTCGAGAAAAATAGTACGTGTTCCTTCACATTTTTTCAATCCTTAATTATGTCTGTTTGCAAAACTTTTTCGTGGCTACACAAAAAACCGCAGCATCACGCTACGGCCTAGCTTTTATATGTATGGCGGAGATGGAGGGATTCGAACCCCCGCGCGCCGTAAGACGCCTAACTGATTTCGAGTCAGTCCCCTTCAGCCGGGCTTGGGTACATCTCCATAACATTGTATATTTTATCACATTAAAATTATGAGATGCAAAAAGAAATCTTTCGTCTTGATTTTTCCAAAAACCCTTTTTATAATAAAAAATAAATTTGTACTGACCAGTCAGTTTAAAAAAGTTCGAGGTGAATACATGCGGACAAAAACAAAAGAGTTGATTTTTCAGGGGGCGCTTAAAGCGTTCGCAGAAAAAGGATTTAACGAAACAACAATGGAGCAAATCGCCGAAATATGCGGCGTAGCCAAAGGTACGCTTTACTACAACTTCAAAACAAAAGAAGACCTTTATATTTTCGTCATGGAATCAGGCGTGCAGCGCTTTATTTCAATGATTCAAGATTACGTCGCACCCGTCAGCGACGACGACTTCCGTGAGCGGGTTATCCGCCTGACAGAAGCGCATCTTGACTTCTTTGAGAATGAACAAGACTTTTGCCGTCTGCTGCTCAGTCGCAGTTGGGGAACACAAGAACGACATCACACAATCCGGCATGTACTACAAAAATATTTCGATTTACTAGAAAGTGAGCTGCACACCGCCCAGGAGCAGAGGAAACTGCCCGCCAGCATCGATGTTAAAACAGCCGCTAGCAGCTACTTTGGAATGGTTGGATTTGCAGCGATGCGAGCTATTGTTCACGGACAATCACTCGATAATGTCGCACTACGCAGCAGCTTACAATGTCTTGTTCTTCACATGATGGGAATCTCTGATCAAGAATAGGGGAGAAAAAACGATGAAAGCAATTCGAATCACCATGTTCTCGGCAATGGCACTGCTGATAGGAGGAGGGACGTATGCACTGGCTTCCTACCAGGAAACCGGGCACATTGAAGCCGCATCCGTAGATCAGCCAACCGCCTATGTAGAAGCAACCAATATGAATCTCAGCTTTAAGATCGGCGGACGTATCAATCAGATCTATGTAAAAGAAGGAGACCATGTAAAAAAAGGTCAGCTACTCGCACGAATTGAGAGTAAAGAGCTGCAAGATAAGGCTGCTCAGGCGCAGGCAGCTCTTCAAGCGGCTGATGCTGGAGTAGGTCAGGCTTCTGCTGCCGTATCGGCAGCAGAAGCGAAAAAACTACAGGGAAGTAACGCCGTCACCGTAACAGCCGAAACAGCCGAGCGACAAGTTTCTCAGGCGCAAGCTGCCGTGAAAGCAGCACAAGCACATCTCGAAGCACTAAAAAATGGCGCCCGCCCAGAAGAAAAACAGCAGGCACAAATTAAAATGAACGCCGCCAAAGAGGCAAGCCGCATCGCAGACGATAATCTGAAACGGACACAAGCTCTGTTTCAAGCCGGGGCTGTCCCTCAAGCCAAAGTAGACGAGGCGGAGCTCAACTATCAAAAAGCAAAAGCTGAATATGATGCATCTGTTAAGCAGTATGAACTGGTAAAACAAGGGCCGCGTGTAGAAGAAATTAAAGCAGCTCAAGCACAGGTAGAACAGGCTCAGGCAGCCGTCGCTCTTGCGGAAGCAAACAGAGGCCAGGTCACACTTCGCCAGGATGATGTGCGAGCAGCAGAGGCCGGGGTTTCTCAGGCACAATCTGCAGTTTCGTCCGCATCTGCCGGTGTATCTAAAGCCCAGGCAGCTTTAAACGAAGCGAACACGTACATTAGCTACACTGAATTACGAGCACCATCTGACGGCATCATTACCGTCCAATCCGCACAAAGCGGAGAACTTGTCGGTGCAGGCTTCCCGGTCCTGACACTTGAATCCAATCAGGATCGCTGGGCAAAATTCTACTTCCCGGAAAACCGAATGGCTGGAATGAAAACGGGGGATGAAGTCCAATTGAAGGTAATTTCCACCGGCAAAGTAGTCAAAGGTCGTGTAACGGTTATTCAGCCGGCCGCTGATTTTGCGATCCAGAAGCCAAGCCAAGGTACAGGCGATACGGACGTGCGCTCATTTGGTGTAAAAGTAACCTTACTTGATCTGCCTGATACAATAGCAACTGGCATGACGCTGCAATGGCAGGGCAAAGGAGCGAAATAGCATGGAAAACCGTCTCAAAATCGGGGACGTTATCCGGGAAGAGTGGCAAAATATCCTCAAGGACCGCCGTCTATTCGCAATCCTGTTCATCGTCCCGCTTATGTATACCGCCCTGTTTGGCTATTTATATACGAATCAGCGGATAAAAGAAATCCCGACCATCGTGTACGACGGAGACAACAGTCAGCTCAGTCGCCAGATCGTACAGTCATTCGATCAAACCGAAACGTTTCATGTTAACCGACAGGTACGCTCGGAACCAGAAGTGGAGCGAGCGATTGAGCACGGTGAAGCAAAAGTCGGTATCATTATTCCGAATGACTTCGAGGCGAGATTAAAGCATGGCGAGAACGTGCCGGTGCTTACGTTTGTTGATGGAAGTAACATGCTGTTTTCCAATGCGGCAACACGCGCCGCTAATCAAGTTGTCACAACGATTGGGTATGGCGCCTCTTCCATGAAACTAAAACAGCAGGGGCTACAGGATGAGCAGATCTCCTCGACGTTCGCTCCGATCCCATTCCGATCCCGCGTCCTGTATAATCCGATGTTTAACTATAACTACTTCCTTGTGTATGGTCTGATCGGCACCATTCTGCAGCAAATTCTGCTGCTGGGAATTGCGCTTGCGATTACACGGGAGAAAGAGCAGGGGACATGGAGCCGCTTTGCTCAATGGCGTGATATGCCCTGGCGGATTGCCTATGCCAAAGCGGCCCCTTATTTTTTGATCGGTATGGTGAATAACGTCACTGCATTCAGCATGGCACTGTATATGTATCATCTGCCGTTCCGAGGACTTATTGTACCTGCACTGGCGCTGGCTGCCTGCTTCTCAATTGCACTAATTGGACTTGGATATTTTATCAGTATGTTCTCTAGCAATCAGCTTGGATCGACACAGACTGCTATGTTGATCGCAGTCCCTTCCTTCCTACTGTCCGGATTTACGTGGCCATTTGAAGCGATGCCCCACCCGCTATATGTGCTCAGTCATGCGCTTCCGCTCACATACTTCCTTGATGGCGTGCGGGAAATCTTTATCAAAGGGCACGGGTTTGACATGATATGGCGTGACTGTATCGCTCTTCTGCTTACCGGAGCCATCACGTTTTTTGCAGCATTCATACTAACACCTCTGTTCTTGAAAAAACAAAAAGAAGAGGACTACGATTCTTCCCCTTCCACCTTATCCATGTAAGGAAAAAGGATGAACCACTCTACCTGTGGCTCATCCTTTTTTTCGTTTCTGCCGCAACGCCCGGAAAAAATCCCGCAGCAAGTCGGCACACTCTTCTTCCCGTACACCATGCACAAGTTCAACCTGGTGATTAAATCGCTCTTCTTGGAGTAGGTTCATTAAGCTTCCGGCACAACCTGCTTTCGGGTCCATTGCACCGTATACGACACGGGGAATACGTGCCTGTACAATCGCTCCCGCACACATTGGACATGGCTCTAGCGTTACATACAATGTCGTCTCAATCAATCGCCAGCCTTTCATCACTTCACTTGCTTCTTGAATCGCCATGATTTCGGCGTGGGCTAGCGGGTTCTTCCCTGTTTCCCGTAGATTGTAGCCAGATCCGACTATCTCTCCATTGCGGACAATGACTGCTCCTATCGGTACTTCTCCACGCTCTGCCGCTTTTTGCGCTTCCGCTATGGCTAACCCCATATAATACTCGTCGTTCATCTTTTCCTCCCATCGTTTCTACCTAGAAAAAATACAAAGTCAATCAATATGGTTATTTTTTAGGGATAATTACAAGCGCATTACTTAGCAGGCGTCCTGGCTTAGTCAGGTATTTTCCATTCGCATACAGACCAGATGACGCCCCTCCATCCATATTCAATGCTGATTCTAAGCCCAGTTCCTTGCAAATTTGTGCCAACTGCGCCGTTGTAACATTCGGCACTGTCCCTAGCACAAGCCGGTTCGTCTTCGTATATCCGATGAAGCTGCGCTGGCTGCTCTGCGTTGTAATTTTTGGATCATTCATCCCCTCTGCTTTTGCATTCAGGACGATTTTACCTCCTTGCAGCAAGGTCGGACCTGCACTTGTCATATGCTTGAACGACGCGTCTACTGTTTTGAAGCTGCGGGAGCTTCCGATGACAGGCATATTCGTTTCCGTGAAGCCAATCGAAGCTCCCGTCCATCCTTCGTTTACTTCCTGATGATTAATAATGATTTCTCCGTGTGCTTTTTTGTATGCCCCTTTATCAAAGGAATTAAAAAATGAACCGTTAATTGCCGCATAAGCCCCAGTGCGCTTCGCCATACTCTCCAAGCTTTCTGTTGATCCAAGCTTATTTCCTGCGAGTACAGGTAATACGTCAAGCTTCGTATCATTCAGGTTCACATACACAAGCTTCACCGCCCGCTTTCCTCCGCTGAAGCTTACGGTCTTGCCTGTAGCAACTACACTAGATGTTTCGGTCGCCTGAACGGGTAAACATACAGTACTTCCTAGTACGAGCAAAAAACTAATAAACCAGCCCAACCATTTGTTCATCCTACCTTTTACTCCTTTTCTAAAAACTTCAATAACCTACATTAATCTTATTATAACGCACCAAAAAAACAAAACACCCGATTCCAAAAGAACAGAATCGGGTATAGATAACCTTCTTTCTTATACAGTTGCGAGAATGTTAGTACGGAATGACAGCAGCGCTTTCGCAAATGCTTCTGGCTGCTCAAGCATAATATAATGACTGGCCCCTTCAATGACTACAGATCGCACGTGCTGATTAGCAGTAGCTGCCGCTTCCTTCGCACCTTTTGGCAGAAGTCGATCTTCTGCTCCATACAAGGTCAAAATCGGGACGGCCAGACTACGGAAGGTACCCTCCCCTTTATACGCACTGCAAGCCGCAAAATCCACATGCGTCACATCCATCGGCACCGCTGACAACTGAGCTCGCTCTTCTTCAATCAATTCCTCAGAAGCGCCTTTTCCATACGAAGCGGTAAAGAGCATGTCCGGGAACGTGCCTGCCTCAAGTTCAGCAAGGATTTTCGGATGAACTGGCATCTCATAATGGCTTGCATTTAAGACAAGTCCCTTCACGCAAGACGTACGAGCTGCAAGTTCAATCCCCACGAGTCCACCCATCGAATGACCGACAACAATAACCTCTTCCTCACCAAGCTGCTCCAGCATCCAGGCTGCTTGCTGCTCAATCGTTGTGCAATGTGGTGCCTTATTACCTCCATGACCCGGTAGTTCAATAATACGAACCGGTACGCCTTCGAGATATGTTTCGATACCACGATATTTTGCTTTAGTTCCACCCGCGCCATGAATAAACACAAAAGGGAGTTGTCCAGAAGCTACCATTCTTATTCCTCCTACTACATAATCGACCGGGAAATAACCACACGCTGAATTTGGTTGGTTCCTTCATAGATTTGCGTAATTTTGGCGTCACGCATCATGCGCTCTACCGGGAATTCCTGAATATATCCGTAGCCACCTAAAATCTGCACGGCGTCCGTTGTTACTTTCATCGCTGTATCCGATGCGAATACTTTCGCCATAGAAGCAAGCTTCATCATAGATGGATCTTTGCCTTTGCTGCCAAGATTGTCAAGCGAAGCCGCAGCCCGGTATACGAGCCCACGTGCCGCTTCAATCTGGATCGCCATATCTGCCAGCATGAATTGAATCGCCTGGAAGGAACCGATCGGGCGTCCGAACTGCTCACGCTCTTTCACGTACTCCAGACATACATCCAGCGCACCCTGGGCAATCCCCAGTGCCTGTGCTCCGATCCCTGGTCGTGTTTTATCGAGCGTTTTCATGGCAACCAGGAAGCCCTCACCGTCTTCACCAATCAGGTTTTCTTCTGGAACCATGCAGTCCTCGAAGAAAATCTCAGCTGTCGGTGAGCCTTTGATGCCCATTTTTTTCTCCAGCTTGCCTACAATAAATCCTGGCGTATCTTTATCAATGGCAAAAGCAGCATATCCTTTGTCAGTCTTCGCAAACACACTATATACATCTGCTACGCCACCATTACTAATGAAGCACTTCTGTCCATTCAGGCGATAGTAGCCTCCATCTTTTTCCGCACGCGTTTTCATATTTTTCACGTCTGAACCAGCACTTGGTTCAGTCAAACCAAAAGCAGCAATCTTGCGTCCGGTTGCAAGATCATGCACATAACGTTCTTTGAGCTGCTCACTGCCGCCAATAATGATCGGCAATGTACCAAGCTCCTGTACAGTCAGCACCTGGGAAGAGGATGCACATACACGTGCTACCTCCTCGACGATCAAGCAGTAGCTAAGCAGATCAAGTCCGGCACCGCCGTATTGTTCCGGCAGATTCGCACCAATATAGCCGTATTCGCTCAGCAGTTCTTTGATGTCAAACGGGTACTCGGCCTTTTCGTCGATTTCCGCTGCACGTGGCTTGATTTTTTCCTGCGCTAGTTTGTGAATGCCCTGTTGTATTTCTTTCTGCTCGTCTGTCAGTGCAAAGCTCATCTTACTTCGACCCCTTTGTGTAATCGTAGAATCCTTTGCCTGATTTGCGTCCAAGATGGCCTGCACGAACAAGCTTACGCAGAAGAGGAGCGCTGCGGTACTTCGAATCTTGCGTTTCTTCATACAGAGAATCCTGCACATATAGAAGAGTATCAAGACCGATTAAGTCAGCCAGTGCCAGCGGTCCAATCGGATGATTTGCGCCAAGCTTCATCCCTTTATCGATGTCTTCTGCACTTGCCGTGCCTTCCATCAATACAAAAATGGCTTCGTTAATCATCGGCACAAGAATACGGTTTACCGCAAACAGTGGTGCTTCTTTTACATCGATCGGGTCTTTACCGATTTTCTCAACAACTGCTTTCGCTGTTTGATAAGTCTCTTCTGATGTACTCTGACCACGAATCAGCTCAACTAGCTTCATAACTGGAACCGGATTGAAGAAGTGCACACCGATCACTTTATCCGCACGATTCGTTACGCTTGCAATTTCCGTTACGCTCAAACCAGATGTGTTGGTCGCCATAACTACGCCTTCTGCCGCAACTTTATCTAATTTTGCAAACAGTTCTTTTTTAAGCGCCATGTTCTCGCTTACAGCTTCAATGATGAAGGAAACTTCGCCCAACGCTTCCCACTCCGTTGTTGTCGTAAGCAATGCCTCGTATGCTTGCTTCTGCTCTTCTGTCAGGCGGCCTTTCTCAATGCTGCGGTTCCAGTTCTTCTGAATGCCGCTTAATCCCCGGTCAAAAAACTCAGCCTTTTGTTCAACTGCTACGACTTCAAATCCAGCTTCTACTGCTGCCTGTGCAATGCCAGAACCCATCGTTCCAAATCCGATAACGCCAATCTTTTGTGCCATCTCTTAATTCCCCGCTTTTCTTATTTATTTTGGAATTGTGGAGCACGACGCTCAAAAAATGCCGCCACTCCTTCGTTTTTATCTTCTGTCAGACAAATCTCACCAAAAGCCTGCGCCTCTTCATTCAGACCCTCTTCCAGTGATGCAGCCAGTCCACGATCAATTACGCGCTTCGCTGCCTGCACCGCAAGTGGTCCACGTTCCAGAATGATCCCTGCCCAACGTTTTGCTTCAGCCAGTGCATCCTCATCTACCAGTTGTTCTACAAGCCCGATACGTTCTGCCTCTTCCGCTGATACGAACTCCCCAGAGAAAATAAGCTGCTTCGCTTTGCCTGGACCAACGAGACGAGCGAGACGTTGTGTGCCACCGTATCCTGGAATGATACCAAGCTTCACTTCTGGTAAACCTAATTGTGATTTGCGGCTGGCGATTCGGAAATCACATGCAAGTGCCAATTCCAGGCCACCACCTAACGCAAATCCATCAATCGCCGCAATAACCGGCTGCTTCAGCCCAGCAATTCGATTGAAAATTCCCTGTCCACGCTTGCACAGTTCAACACCCGCTGCCTGTCCAAGCTGTGGAAATTCTTTAATATCGGCTCCAGCGACAAAAGCTTTCTCTCCGGCACCTGTGATGATAATAGCTGCGCAGTTATCATCGATTTGATTCAGCAACTCGTCCATCTGTTCAAAAAACTCTTTATTCAAAGCGTTCACAGGTGGCGCATCAATCGTAATGATACCCAATCGGTCTTGTAGCTCCCATGTAACTTTCATTCATTCTCCACCTCCGTAATGAAACATGCCTTATGTTCAGATATATGTTCATTCAAGCAATAATAATGCCAACTTTCCTTGTAAAATTCCCGGTCTTTTTTAGGAGAATGATGAGAACGATTTGTTTCTAAAAGAAACAAATGTGTATAGTTGTTTCCGCTCTGTTTCTTATGGAAACAAAAAAACTTACAATAAGCCGTATTTTTTTAGCTTTTGATAAAATGCCTTCCGACTAATACCAAGTCGCTCAATAGCCGCTGTCTTTGTTCGACTTACCCGCAACGCTTCTTCAATCATTTCTTTCTCCGTCTGTTCTACCGCCCCTAAAAGCCCGATTCCTCCCGTATAAACAGGTGGAAGAACTTCCATCTGTCCTGCTTCCTTCGCCTGCCGTATGCTATCCGGTACATCATCCGGTACAAAATACGAACGCGGGCAGATCGCTGTCATTCGTTCCAGTACGTTTCCAAGCTCCCGTACATTCCCTGGCCAGTCATATCGCTCAAACATCTCATATACTTCCTGTGTGAGCGTAATATGCTTGCCATATTTCATACTCAAATCACCCATAATCGTATGAATTAATTGTGGAAGATCCTGCTTTCTCTCTCGTAGCGGCGGAATATGAATGGGAACAACATGCAGTCGATAATACAAGTCGTTGCGGAATGCCTCGGTTTCCATCATCCTCTCCAGATTCCGATTGGTAGCGCTAATAATACGTACATTGAGCGGAATCGGGTTCGTTCCTCCCACTCTACGAAACGTACGCTCCTGCAATACACGCAACAGCTTAGCCTGAAGAAACAACGACAGTTCCCCAATTTCATCAAGAAACAGCGTACCGCCCTCCGCAAGCTCCAGGAGCCCTTTTTTGCCTCCTTTGCGTGAACCCGTAAATGAGCCTTCTTCAAAGCCAAACAGCTCGCTTTCAAACAACGCTTCCGGTAATGAAGCCATATTAATCGCCACAAATTCTCTGTCTCGGCGTGGGCTCGCTTCATGAATCGCCCGCGCAAATACCTCTTTGCCTACCCCGGTTTCCCCATACAACATGATCGTCGCTTCCGACTCCGCTACCTGGCGGGCTGTCTGTACGGCTTGCCGCATCACAGGAGTGTGACTCTCTAACATTTCAAAAATTTTATTATGCAGTTGTTCTTCCAGCCGAATCGAGTATGTTTTATACCGCTTCAATTCATCCTGCAGCGCATAAAATTCGCTTATATCTTTCATAATCGCAACCGCCCCGATTAGCTCACCTTTCTCCATCAACGGTGTAATATTAGCAAAAATATGAATATTTAGTGAGTGAAGATAGCTGTAATCATTAATAAGCGGCTGTCCATTTTTCAATACGTCATGAATACGCGCTTGTGGTTCGACCTGACTTAACTTACGTCCGATCAACTTGTCAGCAGGCACACCGAACTGAACCGAGTAGGCGTTATTAATATAGACAATGGTGCTATCCCGTGCGATGACCAGTACAGCATCATGCAGTGACTCAAGAATTGAAAGCAAATGATTCGCAAGCTTCATTCTATTGCATCCCCCTTTCCCTTCAGTATAACGTAAAAAATAAATTTCTTTAGATTTAGGTATTAATAATCCATAAGAACTACCGATAATATAGTCATAAGGGCTTACAAGGAGGTCAGTAGAATGAATCAAGAGCGAATGCAACGTCTATCACGTGTTGCACATGAGATGTCATCAGGGCAATCTGTTGCCCAACCGAAAAAACAACTGCCACGTACGATCATTACGCGACCGCTCAAGCCATTTCTCCTGCATCATTCTGCTTCAGAATGCGTGGTTTATACGGATGAACAGGAAGAAAAAAACTTTTCTTCTTTCAATCAGTATGTTTAGGATATTTTTACTATCTTTTCGAAAAAATCTTAATAGCCATCGCTCCTACAGGCATTTATAATAGAAAAGTGTAAATGACTGAATAAAGCGAGGGAGAGCAACAATGAACCAATTAAAATCAGCCATGTCTCTATTCGGAGCAATGTCGCTGATTATGTCTGTATTCGTTTTGATTTGCGTTGGCATTTCCCATATCTAAGCAGAGCCTTATTGAATAAAAAAGAGTGCAAAGGATTTCGAGCCTTTTGCACTCTTTTTTATTTTACTCTAGCAACATGCTTTGTTTATGATGCAAGATTAGCGGCCATTCACAGCATCTTTCAGTGCTTTACCCGGCGAAAACGCTGGCACTTTACTTGCTGCAATCTCAATTTCTTCACCAGTCTGTGGGTTACGTCCTTTGCGGGCTGCACGCTCACGACTTTCAAAGTTTCCGAAGCCAATCAACTGGACTTTTTCGCCTTCTTTCAACGCTCCTGCAATCGTATCCAACACCGCTTCTAACACCACAGATGCTTCCTTTTTCGTCATATCTGTCACTTCTGCTACTTTTTCAACTAACTGTGTCTTATTCATTATATGTCCCTCCTTAAAGGATTTTGGTTTTCATAGAATGATACCGCCTATATTTATTTTTCCAACATTGAACGAGCTTTAAACCTTTCTTTCTCTAAATTGTTTGCAATATGGAGCAGCCCAAGCCCATGTTTCATATGATGACAGGGAACGAAAAGCCAAAAGGGGGCAACAGGAATGGCAAAAGCGCCAAAAAAACCAGGTGCGAAGAAGAAAAACACTCCTATTCAACAAGACGACCGGAACCGTTTTAATATGAAGGTGGTAACCTCGGATAAATGTCGTGTCTGTACACAACAGTGTCAGCGTGGCCTGGCCTACCTTGCAAAAATGGCCCAACCCGGCACAAACATCGGCAAGGGGGTACCTTGCATACTGACCAAAGGAAAGGCGTACAAATAAGAAAAAAATGGGCTAATCCAAAAAGGCACGTTGCATTTCTTTTTGGTATCAGCCCATTTTCAGATTGAGATATACTTACTCGTTATATTTCTCCATTTCCTTCTGCATGATAAAATAACTTTTCTTTTTCCGTTCGTAATAATTAGGCTGATCCCAATTCTTCCACGTATAGAACAACGGGCTCGGCTGGGCATCGCTTTGATTCAACACGGGCATGATTGAAATACCCGGAGAAGGAATCGGCTGGATTTTGTTGTATTTATACAAATTCCCCCACGCCATTTTTTGACTCGGGTCCGTAAAACCGATCAACATCCATGGGATGCGAAGTTCCAGTATGTTTCCCTTAACATACCAGTCTGAAAGGTTATTAAATGACGGATTATCGGGGTCCGTTACCCCAAACGTCATCTTCCCAACTTCAAACTCTTCAAATGGGATATGAACTTTGCTTTGTGGCAAATACAAACCACGGCTTAAAGCAACCTTCCAGGGGAGAAATACTCCCTCCTTCTCCTGACTTAGCTGTCTTACATCACCGGAAAGCATTTTTTTCTGGGCAACGTATAACCATGTATGGTAATCAAATGCGCTGTTTACCATAAAAGTACCGCTTTTGGTTCCCGCTACTGATACGGCATATTCGATAGGCTTCGTAAAGGTACTTGAAATTCCCTTTATTCTATTACTTCCTCCCTCTACTGAATCAATTCCTAGAAGAAGTTGATCATTTGGCTGCCAGTTGCCCGTTTTCTTCTTTGCTTCTACATATACAAATTCCTCATCATGTGTAACAGAAAGCGTAAACGAGGGATACGATACTGTTTTTTTATCTTCTCTACGGTTCCAATCCGCATCCTCTCCATCCAGATAGATCGCATTTTCCTTCTTACCCGGCTCATTGGCGATGAAGCCAAAGTGTTCTTCATTTGTTAGCGCATTTCGCCACATAGCTCGGCGCGTTCCTGGCTCTTCCAAATCAATTGTGTTCCAGGTAAATTTAAACCACTCATCCTGCCACGCAAATAAAATCGCTCCATTCAGCCCTTCATCATGAATGTCTCGCATCATATCTGCGTCCATTTTCCCCTGCTCAGTTTCTTTATGCATTCCCTGGTTTCTGTTTAGTGGACCATTATGAGCTTTTCCTCGACTGCTTGGAACACCAAATTCAGAAATAAAAACCGGAATACCTTTATGATGTTGATGAAGGTCATGCAAGTAGCCCGCATACGGATCAACGTTGCCATCCTTCCTCTTATACGTTTGATACTTTTGCTCGTAATTTAGAAAGTCCGGGTAATAGGAATAAGCATGATACGAAGCAAAATATCCAGCTTTCCATTTAGCTGTAGGTGTAACATGCATAGGATCAACGACTGCCAGGTCTTCCTGTTTCAAAGGCTCGTTCGGATGCGGCATCGGATCGGTAGTCAGCCAGTTTGCAAATGCAACTGGATGCTGCCATCCATACTTCATCTCTTCAACGGCAAGGGTATCAACCATTTCAGCAAGCCAACTTTCAAACGCGGAGGCACCGGATTTTCCTTGGAAATAATCGCCCCTAAAGGGAAGCTGCTTTGGATGTGCCTCATTTGTTTTCTGTACTGCATATGGGTACCATTCTGTTCCAACAATCCAACCAAGCAGATACGGTGAAGTGTCTACCGTATACGTCCCACTCGCTTGTCCTGGCGTTTTTTCCCGGGAAAAATCCCCGTGGACGACATGAACTGCATCCTGAATTTCCTTTTTGAACTTGTTGCGAATGGAAGGAAGATAGGCATCACTTCCTTCTCGTGTCTTTCCAATCAGCTCTTCTTCAGGTGACCAAATGCCCTGAATGAATAGAAGTGGTTCTTTCTGGCTTTGATTAAATTCGCAGAGTGTATTATAAAATACAGGAGGAAGAATCGTATAAATCCGGACTACCTGAACATTCATTTCTTTCATCTCTTGAAACCAGCGAAGATAGTCCTCTCTACTCGGTGCTAGATCACCTGGATAACTCCCCGGAAGAGTCGCACCCAGATTGACACCTGCCCAAAAATGAGGCTTCCACGCTTTTCCGTCATAAACAGAAATCTGTTCCCCTTGTACCATTGAAACCTGCTTGATATTCTCCGATTCAAAAACATGCGAGGTGTAAGAAAATCCATTAGAATAATAAGGTACATAAAATACCTTCCACGTAACAAACACACCGAGCCCAATAAGAAGAAAAAACATGAGGAAAACCATCCATTTTTTCATCTGCCATCTCCTCCTCTTTTGTTTTTAAACAGATTGGTTTTTCTCGCTCATGTCCTCAGAAGACTCAGGATGAGTAGAAAAGCTTTGACGTTCCATCACACCCCACCCGTTCTTCTTGAATAGAAATTCAAACAGGCCAATGGTGCAAAAAGAAGCAACCATCTGTCTATAAAAAAAGGACTCCATAACCGAAAAAACGAATAACGTAAACAAATCCGAGCTTTTCTGATATCTCCGTAAACTCCACTCCTCTAAAATAACGGCACTTAAAGATAAAAACATACCGAACGAAATGGATAACAAAAGAAAAAGAATAAAAAATTTAACCTGAACGATGTGAAAGAAAAAGCCAAGGGTAACGATGATATAACCGATAAACTCAATAATTGGCCCTAAAAATTCGACAAGAAAAAAATAAGGCATTACCCACATCCCAAGCCATCCGTATGCAGGATTTAAAAAGATACGCCGATGAATCAACAATGTCTCAATCAAGCCACGATGCCAGCGAGCTCGCTGACGTTTTAACACCTTCGCTGACTCAGGAACCATCGTCCAGCATACTGGATCAGGAACAAATAAAATTTTGCTGTTTTTCTTATTTTCACGGATATGCCGATGCAACCGTACAACGAGTTCCATGTCTTCTCCTACAATCGATGTATTATATCCGCCAACTTCTAAAACATCTTGCTTTCGAAACACACCAAAAGCACCGGAGATAATCAGGAGACAGGAAATGCTACTAAATCCAAGTCGAGACGCTAAAAAACTACGAAGATACTCGATCACTTGAAAGATCGCCCAAGGATTTTCTGGAAGCCCTACTTTCGTTACGTTTCCATCTCTGAACGTACATCCGTTGGCTACCCGCACAATGCCGCCGCATGCGACAATATCGTCTTTTCCTTCAATAACTGGACGCATTGTCCGAAGGAGCGCATCCCGTTCTAGAATAGAGTCTGCATCCACCGTACAAAAATAAGGATACGAAGCAAAGTTAATACCTGTATTTAAAGAATCAGATTTCCCCCCATTTTCCTTATCAATCACAAGCAGATACGGATATTCCACAGAACGATATACATTTCGTACATCTTGTGTTTGCAGTTGCTTGCGATACGTTGGGAAAATCGGCAGCAAATTGAATTTTTCCTTTAGAATATCTAGCGTTTGGTCTGTACTCCCATCATTCACAACAATCACTTCATATTCCGGGTAATTCAACCACAAAAAAGAACGTACGCTTTCTTCAATGGTCTGGCTTTCATTAAATGCTGGAACCAGGATGGAAATCGGAGGTGTCTGAGACGACACCTCCATGTCTTTGTATTCGCTATATAGCAGCTTTTTCATATAGGCTCTCAGCTCTTTAAACGAGCGCAAAATTAAGAACAAATAGGAAGAATTAATAAACAGAATGTAAGAAAGAATAAACCACTCAAACGCCATAAATAAGCTATGCAAAATACTCAAGCTGCGGCTTCTCCCTTCTGTCCATCTTCTCGAGGATGGTCCCCGCCATCTCCCTTGCAAATCGGTCTGGATGACGCTCGCTGATCACTTTTACTCTCCGTATCCCTTCTGCTCCAAAACTTAGGAGAGTTTCTAATGCTCGTAGGCGTACCCACCAGTCCTTATCTGCCGCCAGGGCTTCCAATAGTTCATAATTTATACAGCTTCCATTGGAGCGAACAATCTGTAAAGCGGCTAGCTTTTCTGGTACTGAACCTTCTTGTAAAAACCATATTACCTGTTTGTGATGGATCGTTATACCGATTTGTGCAGCGGCTTTTAAGGCTTTCACACGTAGAAATTCATACTGTGATTCGAAAAATGATTCAATATCAGGTAAATACCGATCATATTTTTGATAACCGATAATATCGATAAACATCCCTTGTAAATCAGGATATAGAGACGGAACCTGCTCTTTTATCGCAACAAGATCCTGTTCACTAGCATGCTTCAGCATATCAAACAGCCGAATCGCAAAAAAATAAGGATATTCCTTATGATAGCGGATTAAAAATTGAAAGACTATGTCAAACTCCCCAAGCAGGGCAAGAGCCTGTATCGCTGTGGTCCACACGTCAAAAGAAGAATGGTGGAGATTTGATTTTATATGCGATGCTGCATGCTTCATTCGAAACTTTCCTGCCCGACGCATAGCTCTGCAAGCAATCATCGGCTTTTTAGACTGAATGGACAACAAAATGTTCTGTTCAATCCCGGCATTTTTTAGTAGTACATGCAGACGTACATATTCTTCCTCTTGTAATGTATCTGCAATTTCATACAGAACATCTTCTACTATCTCATTTTTCCATTTCATATCAGGTGAAAAAAGCCGATAAATATTTTTCTCTCTACCTTTTAGATATTGAATCACCAAAGGAAAAATCTTTCGTTTCCACTCTTCTTTTTTTCGTTCTTTACGAATCGTCATCGCTTTTTGAAAAAACAAATACCCAAAAATGACGATAATAAGCAAAAAAAGTGAAACAAAACTAAGCCAAAGCAATCGAATCAAAAAATCAGACGGTACCCATGTCAGCATGTAGTTGTCCTTTCTTTTGGCGTACCTCAATATGACGTCTCAGACGGGCCTCTACTTCTTTTACAAAGTATGGTTTACGAATGTATTCATCCGCTCCTGCCTGAAAAGCATGGACAATGTCTTTCTCGAGATGGGATTTACTTACAAATACAATAATGTTTTCTTGAAATTCTTCCGTTTTTCTCAGCTGCGAGCAAAGCTGCAAGCCGTTGAAATAAGTCGCCCTAAGTTCAAGTAAAATAATATCTGGCTGTACACGATAAAGAAAGCCAAGTGGATCTTCCTCTTCTGTCCAAATATAGATATCCCATTTTTCCTTATCGAATGTATTATCAAGAATGACATCATTCACATCGTCACCATCTAATATGGCTATTTTGAGGCGAGAGGTCTCCGTATCCTCTTCTTGTTTCTCGTGCTGAATGAGAAAAATCGTATTCTCAAAATGGAAGCGCACTTTTTCTTTCATCCTTGTAATCATCATAGAGGCGCTTCCGTATTCAATGTGGCTCTCAATTACAGAGATTCTAGACGATGTACTGATCCCTTCCTGACTCTCAAAGTCAAGAATAAGCTTCTGGATTCGCTGCGCAACAACTACACTATCTTCTTGTGATGTAATAGGGAGAAGCAAAAGAAACGAGTACGTTTCAAAGCGGGCAATCCGGTCATAAAAGCGTAAGGACCGTGCTATTCGCTCAAAAAGTGTCGAGAACGTATAACCTGTGAATGCTGCACCCCTACTCTTAAGCAATCCTTCCCAGTTCCCAAATTCAATGTAAAGTAAAGAAAAGCTCATCCCTGGATTACGGGAAAAGCGACTCCACTCTTCCTCAATTTTTTTTCTTATTTTATATTGCTGGGCAGTCACATCATGAAAAAAAGTATTTTGATTTGCCATCATTTCGATTTGACGTTTTCTCTGTTTTAAAGAGTACCCTATTTTCATTTGAAGCATTGAGAAAGAAAATGGTAGAAGAAAAATATCATCTGCCCCAGCTTCATACATTTTTTTATGATAGGACTCTGCCTTATGATGAGCCATACAAAGAATAGGTAACAAATCATGCAATTGATTTGAGCGTAACTGTTGGATAATATCCAGACTTTCAGGCGCCTGCTCTTGAACGTAAAGCAATAATAAATCAAATTCTTCGTTCATAACCGTTTCTATTATCTTCTCATACGTACAGATGGTTACTTCATACTCCTCTAGCTGGCTAAATTGCTCTCGTATCCATCCCGTTATAACAAAATCAAAAGAAACTAAAAGAATTTTTTTCTTCTCCATAAACGCTTGCTTTACGATTGGGTCATATTCGTTATCCATCAATTGTTTCATAACAATACAGACCGTATCGAAAAATAGCAGGTGTTCTTGTTTATGCAACGAAAAAGTAAAGGCATTCCTTTTTATTTTTTTTATTAAAAAGGTTGATGTCTTACATATTTCTTTCCACTGAAACAATGCAGCTGTATCACGAATTTGTTGCAGCACAAAAAACATCTGTTCCCAATAGCTTGATTCCTCGATAATTTTCCGGTTTTTTGCCCCTCTGGCATATAAATTAACGAGGGCTTTATAGAAATCATTTTTTAATTTCCCGTCTATCCCACCTATTTCTTCACGTACCTCTTCATTCTTTTTCACACAAATTCATCCCTCTCTTCGAAAATCATGAGGAATCTCATCATATCTTTTTGGTCACCTTAAGGTGAAAATATTACTATTATTTAAGACTTATTAACATATATAATACTATTTTCTACTGAACAAATTCTAAACATTATTGTATTATTTCAGTTCATCAGGATACAAAAGTAATTTTTTCTTAACAAAAAAAAGCCAGATACGGCAATAGCCGATCTGGCATGATGTAATCCAGAGTTATGACAAAGACATAACAGAAGAAGATAAGCTGGTAAGCAAGCTCGCAAGCGAAGGAGAATCGGTGATGATATGCGGTTCATACCCTGCCTGGCGAATCGCTTCCGCTGTTTTGGGTCCCATACAAACAAGTTCCGCAGAGCCAAGAATCGAGGAGACATCCAGCTCTGCTTCCGCTAAAGCATGGATCAATACAGAAACAGATGCCGCACTTGGGAAAACAATGGTGTCGCGCGGTTCTTCTACAAGCACCCGCTCCATCATTCGGTTATATTCCGTGTGCGGCTGCTTTTCATACAGGGCAAGTGTATCATACGTAGACGTCAGATTCTTTTCCTGCTCCTCACTACCACCAAGTAGAAGTCCCTTGCCCGGCAATAGCCCGGTAAGGATCGAAGATAGTAAACCATGCTCAGCTAACCGAGCCTGTGTACGAGTCGATAAAGCGTACAAATCAGCCCGTAGATCACGTATGTCGAGCCCAAGGTCCTGATAAGCACGGAAAAAGAAGCCAACACTTTCCGGTGAGGTAAATAAAAGCGCATCATCATTCACGCTATTTCGGATTCGTTCCTGCTTTGCCGCATCCATAGCCGGGCAAAGTGTATAGCGTGGATACTCGACAACGTCCGCTCCCTGTTCGAGCAGCGCCTCTGCCATCGTTCCGACTTCTCCACCCGTACGAGCCAATAGAATACGACGGCCAAACAGCGGCTTTTTCTCAAACCAGGCAATCGTCTCTCGCATCTCCACGATGGAGCCGACCAAGGTCAGCGCTGGATTCATAAGTTGTGCCCTGTCCACTTCCTGTACGATCGTGGCAAGTGTTCCCGTTACCGTACGCTGGCGGCCAAACGTCCCCCACCCGATTAAGGCAACAGGCGTATCGGCACTGCGTCCATGCTGAATCAGATTTGCACAAATGTGCGGCAAATTCGAAACGCCCATATAGAACGCGATCGTATCAATTCCGCTAGCGAGCGAAGCCCAATTAATCGACGGCTTTCCATCTTCGCCTTTTGTATGCCCGGTCACAATTGCAAAGGACGTTCCATATTCCCGATGCGTCACCGGAATACCCGCATATAATGGTGCAGCAATGCCAGATGTAATGCCCGGTACAATCTCAAACGGAATATGATGAGCTGCAAGCTCGGCGGCTTCCTCTCCTACCCGACCAAATACACCAGGGTCACCGCCTTTAAGCCGCGCTACACACTTACCTTCCTGCGCCTTGCGGACGAGTAATTCATTAATCGCTTCCTGACGCAACGTATGTTGTTTCGGGAGTTTTCCACAGTAGATAAACTCCGCATTCGGGTTAGCAAATCGCAGTAGGCGCGGGTTCGCCAGCCGATCATATACGATGACGTCTGCCCGCTCCAGGCACTCTCGCCCCCGAACCGTAATCAGCTTCTCATCCCCCGGTCCAGCACCAATTAAATAGACGATTCCTGCCATTACATTCGTCCCCTTCCTGCTGTGTTCCGGTACTCAAGGCAAGCTGCCACCCAATTCTGAGCCAAGTCTGGCTGCGACCCAAAGTGAAGATGCGTATAACCTGCTACCAGGTTATGGAGCACAACACCCTCGGACTTCGAGCCGAATCGTCCTTGTGACGTGTAGGCATGCGGCAGTTCTGCTTCCGCTTCGAATACGGAGTAATGAAACTCGTGTCCGCGTGCAACTGCCCCATCTGGTAGGAGGAAATTGCCCGGCAATCCAGTTACTTCCCGGTACCCAAGCGCTGCCCGCTTCGTTTGCATGCGTGCCTTTCCCGGTACAAGACCGATCATCGCGTATGACTCACCCGATGTCGTAATGATTTCGTCTGTCAAATACATGAATCCACCGCATTCAGCAAAGGCAGGCATTCCTCCTTCGATTGCCTGTCGAATCGACATGCGACTATGAGTAGCTTCTGCAAGCTGCGGCGCGAATTCTTCCGGGAAACCACCGCCGATATACAGCCCATCTACCCCATCTGGTACTGGCTCATTGGCAAGTGGGCTGAAATATACACATTCCGCTCCAGCCTGCGTGAGCAGCTCCAGATTTTCTGGATAATAGAAGTTAAAGGCAACATCTCGTGCCACTGCGATGCGAACTTTCGCGCCATGCGGCTGTGCAACTTCCGATTCTTCTACCATTTCAGTTGTTTCTGCCAGCTCAAGTAAGCGATCCAGATCGATATTTTGTTCAATCAATTCGCCTGCTTTGGCAAACAGCGCATCCAGTTCACCACGTTCGACAGCCGGAAGCAGACCGAGATGGCGTTCTGGAATCCGAATTTCATTCGTTCGGACGATCGTGCCAAGCAGTGGGATGCCACATTCTTGCTCTACCGCCTGCTGAATGATCTTGCCATGTCCGGCACTTCCAGCGTGATTGGCAATAATCCCGACAATTCGAACGGAAGGATTCAGAAGCTGGAAGCCCTTCACGACCGCTGCCGCGCTCCGTGCCATGCTGTGAACATTCACTACAAGCACAACCGGCGTATCAGTCAACAGACTAATCTCTGCTGTACTCCCGGTGTCTTCTGTCGGACTTTTGCCGTCATACAGTCCCATTACGCCTTCAATAATTGAAATATCTGCGTCATGGCTGGCGCGAGCAAGTACGGAACGAACCGTATCTGAAGACAGCATCCAGCTGTCCAGATTGCGAGATGGGCGTCCGGTAATCGCTGCATGGTAGGCAGGATCAATATAATCCGGCCCGCATTTGAAGCCCTGTACAGTCAGGCCCCGGCGCTGAAATGCAGCCATCAAGCCAATCGTAATGGTCGTCTTTCCTGCTCCACTGCCCGTTCCAGCGATAATGATTCGTTTATTTCCCACAGCCAATCCTCCTTACTGCCCGAGCACGCCAACGGAAATGGTAGCGTTGCCCGATTTTTTCTTCGTAAGGGCAAGTGTCTGGCATCCGCTGTACCGTTTGCAGGCCGGTTCACTGACACCGTATGCTCCCGTATATTTGTACACAGTATCGGACGGCTCGGTAATATCCATTTCATTCAATTGTTCCGGCGTGTAGTACACGAACTCCCAGCCGTACTTACTGCATACATCAAGCAGACCTTGTTCATCTTTTTTCAACTCAATGGTGCAGAGCGCCTTGACACTATGAATCGAAAACTTCAGTTCTTCGAGCGTTTCCATAATCACCTGCTCGATTTCTTCTGCTGATGTCCCCCGATTGCATCCCATTCCGAGTACAATGCTTTTCGGACGATAGACCACACCGTTCGCCGTCAGTGCTTTTTCTTCTGACGACAATAGACGATGTGTAATCAGAAGTGACGCATCTGGCTGATTTGCAAGAGCATCTGCCATTGTCGGGTATACACGAAGTGAAGGCGGCATCGGTGTATCGTGCATCCACCAATCCGTCTCTCCCGACTCCTGTACAATGGCGACGTGTTCCTCATTAACAACTGAGGCACTGACCGGGGTCAGTTTCTTCTCAGATTCAGGGTCCCATGTCCAGCCAAAACGGCGGCCAAACAGATCGACCGGAATGGTTTTTTGTACGTCCGAGGCAGTTGTAATAACTGGCTTGGCCCCGATCAGTGCCGCCACTTCACGCGTCAGCTCATTCGCGCCACCCAGATGACCCGATAGCATACTAATCGCATGCTCACCCCGGTCATCAATGACAACAACACCTGGATCGGTTTTTTTATCCTTCAAAACAGGTGCGATCATCCGTACAACCGCACCGAGCGAGATGAATAAAATCAGCCCGTCATAGGCCGGAAAAAGCGCCGGGAAAAGGAGACGTACTGATCCTGCGAACAACTGAATCCCACGTGAATCTTCATCCCCACGCGCAAATTTGCTCATGTAGTACAGATCTGCATCGGGAAACGTATGCAGCAGGCGACGGGCCATTTCGACACCATGCTTTGTAATCGCCACTATGGCATAGCGACCGTGCTGCGTAATCGCGGGTACTACCCCTTCCGTTAATTCGATTAGCTGCGGATCGCTCATTATGACGGAATCCCCCGGCGAAAACGATGTGTGAATTCTTTGTCATACAGCTTCGAACGGAAGCGATCTTCAGCCGTAATATTCGGATCAAGTGCCCAGCCCGCAAGAATCATGGCCTGGGAACGGATGCCGTTCGCTCTCATATCGTCGTCGAGTGTCTCCAGTGTAGAGTGGATGATTTTTTGATCCGGCCAGCTTGCACGGTACACGACGGCAACTGGTGTGTCCGGTGTCCAGCCCGCTTCGAGGAACTCCCCGACTACTTTTTTGATTAATGTCGCACTCAAGAATAACGCAATCGTACAATGATGAGACGCAAGATCTTGCAGTTTTTCCCGCTCTGGCACTGGTGTCCGTCCTTCTGCTCGTGTCAGGATCAGCGTTTGGGTTAACTCTGGTACGGTCAGTTCTGCGCCTACTGCTGCCGCTGCCGCAAATACAGAGCTGACACCTGGTACGATTTCATAGTCTACGCCGTTCTTCTTCAAGAGCACCATCTGCTCGAGGATAGCGCCGTATACAGCTGGGTCACCTGTATGGACACGTACAACAGATTTCCCTTCTTTCGTACGTTCGGTCATAATTTCGACCATTTCTTCCAGTGTCATGCCTGCTGTTTTGATTACTTCTGCGCCTGGTTTCGCTTTTGCAACCAGTTCTTCATTCACAAGGGAATCCGCCCACAGAACAACGTCGGCTGCCTGTAATAGCTTAAGCCCCTTTACCGTAATTAAATCTGGATCCCCCGGTCCTGCCCCGATAATGTATACTTTCATTATTTTCTCACCACCATTAACGTTAAGTATTCAAGCTCAAGCCCTTTAAGCTCCGCCACGTTATTCCAGACGACTTCCTCACCTGACGTTACCTTTGTAATTACAGATGCATTCGGCAACAGGTTGAGTTCTCCTAGCACATCAATCATGACATCAATCACTTTAGCGACTTTAATAAACACAACACAGTCGTGGCTAATAAGCGCTTGTTTCATCTCATCTCGATCCGCTGTTGCCGGAATGATCGCGACATGCTCATCCCCGTCCGCAAGCGGCAGGCCAAGACGAGACGCGGCACCGTTCACCGAGGAAATGCCCGGTATGGATACGATGCGTACTTCTGGATGCTTCTCCTGCATCAGTCGCATCATATGGATGAATGTGCTATACAGCATCGGATCGCCTTCCGTTACGAACGCAACATCCTTGCCCTGAGCCAGACGCTCATACACTGCTTCTACCGTTTGCGTCCATTCCCGCTCCAAAATATCCGGGTCTTTCGTCATCGGAAACACCAGACCAAGCATTTCTTTTTGTGACTGATCAATGTAGCTCTCCACAATTTGATAGGCATAGCTTTTGCTGCCCTTGCGCTTGCGCGGATAGGCAATAACCGGAGATTCTTTCATCAAGCGATACGCCTTCACCGTAATCAGTTCCGGGTCGCCCGGTCCAACACCGACCCCATATAATGTACCTGTTGCCATCTTACTCATCCTCTCTGTGCTTCGCGGTTATGATATAGATCGGGTTCAATCCCTCAAACCGATTCATATGTAAAATAGGCTTACTGCGTGAGATTTGCGTCAGTGTCACCGCTGTTTCGAACCCTTCTTCTTCGAAAGTTTTCATCGCTTCATACAGCGTCTCAATCGTCGCTGCATTCAGCACGATGCGCCCTCCCTGCTTCAAGCGGGTACAACAGATATGCAGCAGCTCTTTCATCTCGCCACCACTGCCGCCGATAAATACCGCATCCGGATCAGCGAATTCTTCAATTCCCTGCGGTGCCTTGCCGTGTACGGTTACAAAATCCGTTCGGAACTTCTTCATATTCGTCCGACAGTTCTCAAGATCGGCTTCATTCTTCTCAATCGCAAACACCTGGCCGTCCCGACAAATACGGGCTGCTTCAATCGCCATAGAGCCTGTGCACGTGCCGATGTCCCATACCGTACTGTCTGATCGTAGACCGAGTGCTGCGAGACTGAGTATGCGCACTTCTTTCTTCGTAATGAGTCCTTTATCCGGCTTGCGCTGCGCAAATTCTTCGTCTGAAACACCAAGCGGCCACGCGGGACCCGGTACTGTACGCTTCAATACAACGATATTAAGCGGTGCGAATTCCTGTTCCGCCATCTCCTCGAGTGTATACCATCCTGTGCGCTCCTCAGTGCCTCCAAGATTCTCCGCCACAAAAGCCCGGTATTCGGTCATGCCAAACGATAGCAAGTACTCCGCAATAACGGCTGGACTGTTTGTCTCATCCGTCAGTACACATACCTTCTCACGTCCGTCAATTTTCTGTGCTAGCCCGCGCATGCTGCGCCCGTGCACACTGAGGAATGTACAGTCCTGCCAGCTTTCCTGCATGCGAGCGAATGCTTCTTGAACCGAACTAAGACCCGGATAAACCTCAACAGGAAGCTTCTTTGCCAAGTATGATCCGATGCCATAGAATAGCGGGTCACCGGATGCCAATACGACTGTTTTTTTGCCAGACTCCCGAATTCGCTCTACAAGTGCGGCAAGCCCGCCTTTGACCGCCAGCTTTTCACCTGTATAGTCCGGAAAAAACGATAGATGGCGTTCCCCACCAACAAGCAACTCGCTCTCCTCAACCCATGTCCGATACAACGGAAGCAAACTGTCTACCCCGCTGTCTCCGATTCCGATGACTTTAATTACTTGCTGCACTCTACTAGCTCCCTTCCTAACAGTTCGCTCTTCATCGTGATGAGCACTGCTTCCACATCAAAAGTCCCTTCTGCTTCACGCAGTGACGATTCACAGATGGCCCGGCACAACTCGCTAAAGAAGGCTGTATTTCCTTGTTCCCGCATCATGTCACCTACTTCAGAAGCTGTGTTTGCATTCCGCACCTGCGCAACCATCTCGTCTGACGCACTAGCACGAGCCGCTACTTCCGCCAGAAAATCGAAGTTAATCGGCGCACTTTTGGAATGCACCATCATCACGCCTTGTGCAACTTTAGAAAACTTGCCCATCATTCCAACAAGCGTTACTTTTTTGGCCCCAAAATTTCGGCACATTTTAAGCGTGAACCCAACAAAATCACCCATCTCGATAAACGCTTCTTCCGGGTAATCCGGATACAATTCCTGTATGGCATACTTCTCACTTCGCCCACCTGTCGTAATAATCAAATGGTCACAGCCACATGCAATCGCCACCTTAACCGCTCGGGCAATACTTGCTTTGAAAGCTGCTGTTGAGAACGGAACGACCGTGCCACGCGTGCCAAGAATCGAGATCCCGCCGAGAATGCCAAGCCGTGCGTTCAGCGTTTTTTTAGCGATTTCTTCTCCGTCCGGAACTGAGATGATAATACGAATCCCCCGGTTTATTCCGTACTCCGCCAGGACTTCCTCTGCGGTCCCCATAATCATCCGACGCGGTACTGGATTAATCGCCGCTTCTCCGACCGGAACGGGCAGACCAGGCTTCGTTACCCGGCCTACTCCAACGCCACCTTCTAGTTCAATGCCTAGTTCATTACGCCAGCTGACGGTTGCCACAATACGGGCTTGATGCGTAGCATCCGGGTCATCTCCCCCGTCTTTGATCACTTCCGCTACTGCATATTCATCAGCAAGCGTCACCTGCTCCATCATGAACGAGACACAATCTCCTATTGGAAGCAGAATCTCCACGTCCGTTACTGCACGTTTTTCCAGCAGAGAGAGGAGAGCCGCTTTCGTAGCTGCTGTTGCATTTGCCCCTGTCGTATAGCCGTGTCGGAGCGGCTTTTCCTCCTGTGCCGTCATCGAAGTTAGCCTCTCTTTTCCGCGAGAATGGTCAGGGCGTTCAGGGCTGCAACGGCAACAGGACTTCCGCCTTTCCGTCCGATATTCGTAATGAATGGAATGTCCATTTTCGCCAGCTCTTCTTTAGACTCTGCCGCCGATACGAATCCAACTGGAACGCCGATCACAAGACCCGGACGCGCTTCCCCTTCTTTGACAAGACGGATGAGCTCAAGAAGGGCAGTTGGTGCATTCCCGATCACAAAAATGCCGCCTTCTGCTTCTTTAATTGCTTTACGCATGGAGATAATTGCTCTTGTTGTATTCAGACGCTTTGCTTCTTCCATAACGTCCTTGTCTGAGATATATACATGTACACTGCCACCGAATTTTTCGATACGCGGCTTGCTGATGCCGACCTGTACCATCTGCACATCCGCTACTACTTTACGTCCTTCACGGATCGCTTTAATCCCGGACTCAATCGCATCCCGATGGAACACCATACTACGTCCAAGTTCAAAGTCAGCAGATGCATGGATAACACGCTGTACAACAGGATACTGGTCAGCGGTAAATGGATGCTCGCCCAGTTCCTCTGTGATCATCTCAAAGCTTTTGCTTTCAATTTCTTGCGGTTGAACCGTAAGTGGTTTAAATTCTGTATGAAAATCCATTAGATTATTTCCTCCCTGATTTTAGTATGTAAAGCCGTAAGTACGGCATCAAACTCTGAGAATACCGTTCCGTAATCAATCTTTGGCCGGGCAATGAGGATCGTCGGAATGCCCAGTTCCAATGCTGCTTCCAACTTCTCATCTACGGAGCCGACTTTTCCGCTTTCTTTCGTGATCATCAGTGTGACTCCGTATTGCCGATAGAGAGCAATGTTTAATTCCTTAGAAAATGGCCCCTGCATCGCAATGATATGCTTCTGCTCTACACCTAATTGCTCACACTTTTCCATGTTGTCACGACGCGGCAGCATCCGGGCAATGAGCGTTAGACCCGGCACGTCTCGCAATCGTTCTACGAATACCTGCAGCGTCTTGCTTCCCGTTGTCAGCATCACCACGC
This sequence comes from Aneurinibacillus uraniidurans, assembly GCF_028471905.1. Classification (NCBI taxonomy): domain Bacteria; kingdom Bacillati; phylum Bacillota; class Bacilli; order Caryophanales; family Paenibacillaceae; genus Aneurinibacillus; species Aneurinibacillus uraniidurans. The sequence continues at coordinate 3,835,258 of NZ_CP116902.1, forward strand.
CACCGCGCTGTGCCGCTTCCTCTGCGGCAGATTCGTAATCGGGAACAACCGTTACAAGTGGATGTGTCGGCTCTTCGACCGATTTTCGCTCGTAGCGAATGTACGGTACACCTGCAGCAGCAGCCCCTTCTAATGCGCTACGTGATGCTTCTTCTGCGAACGGATGGCTCGCATCCACGATCGCTTGAAACCCCTGCTCTACGACTACTGCCGCAATCTCGTCTGCATTCAGGCGGCCTATCCGCACCGGAATCCCAGCCTCTGTCATGCTTTTCGCCGCACTCTCCGTCACAACCGTCGTAAGCAGCTCATACCCGGCATCTTGTATCTGAAGTGCCAGCTCCCGCGCATCACTCGTTCCTGCCAACATCAAAATCATGATTCTACCGACCCCTTCTCATCATGATGGTGGTGATCATGATGATCGTGGTCGTGGTGGTCATGATCACCGTGATGATGATGGTGGTGATGGCCGTGATCATGATCATGGTCGTGATGTAGATCCAGGTGCTCCACCGCAAATAGACGGTACTGACACACATCACAGTTCATCTTCACGTCGTCTGCCAGCGCTTCCGCCACCCGGTCCTCAAAAATCGTCTTCAGCCCTTCATGAAACCCAAAATAAGCGGTCATCACAAACTCCCGATCCGTATATTGTGCACGGAATGCATCCAGTTTCGTTTCCATTCTCTTCATCAAAATGCCCGTAAAGAGCAAATACGGAACGAGAATGACGCGCTTCGCACCGAGTGCCAGACAACGTGCAATTCCTTCCTCTACGTTCGGATCGGTTACCCCAATAAAGCACGTTTCCACCCATTTTACATGTAGGCGTTCCCAGAGCAGACGGGATAGCTTATATACCTCACTATTCGCATCAGGGTCACTACTGCCGCGTCCAACGAGTAGAACCGCTGTATCATCCGCCTGTTGTGCCGGATCGAAGCCTGTCTCCATCAGTCGTTCCTCTATAATATGCAGTACTTCTTCGTGAATTCCGATTGGACGCCCGTAGATGAACTGTACATGCGGATACTGCTTGCGTGCTACATCCAATGCCGCTGGAATATGTAGCTTCGAGTGTCCGGCTGGAAGAAGCATCATCGGGATGACTGCTACCTTTGTCGCGCCACGCTCTACACAAGCTGCCAGCCCCTGGGCAATGTCTGGGGCAGCAAACTCCAGAAAACACGTTTCAATAATCGGAACCCCGATCCGTTCTTTGATCTGCTCTACAAATGCGGAAATTTCCTCATTCCCCTGCGGATCACGACTCCCGTGGCCAACGAATAATATTGCGTCCATACTCATGCTGCTTATCCTCCCTGTCTGCTATTCTCCACACGCAGCTTCTGCCAGCACCGGAATCGGCACTTCCTCATAGACGAAGCCTTCGATCTGTTTGATCCGCTTGAAAAACTTGTGGAAACGTTCATTCGGATGTCCCTGTTCTTTATAGACGGCAATAATTCGTTCCAGCAGCCCAACAATCTCAGCCGGTTCAATCCCTTCCGCTACAGGCTGCCCCGCATGTGCGGTCCGTCCCACTGTCTTTGCCCCTAAGAACAGGTCAAATTTTCCCTGTCGGAACACAATACCGATATCCTCTTTAACCGCGCCATAGCACGCCATGCCACAGCCGTTAAAGCCAATTTTCATTTCTTTTGGCACATCCATTCCACCAAGCAGTGCCTGTATCTCGTCTGCATATGGAATCGGGTCCGTCTTCTCCCCGTCACAGAAATCACATGCTTTTACCGTAATGACATTCCCAACTGGCAGTACGAGCAAGCCTGCCTCACGAAGACGACTAACGACTTCATCCGGATTTGCGGTTGGCAGGCTAATGCGGAACTGATGATCCGGCGTGTAATCCATCGAGCCCCGTTCTCCGACAATCCCGGCAAGCAGCATCATCTGTGCCGCACTCAGCTTCTTATTCGCCACTCCAGGTGAAACTGCGAATTCAAAAATCTGCTCTTGTACAAAGCCAGAAGGAGATGCAACAGCAACGGACTCTTTTACACCATACAAGCACCCAAGTGCTTCATCTGCTAGCGCCCGAGCGGAAAGGGATTCCACCTGCTCCCGTTTTTGTTCAGGTGCAGACTGTATCGCTTCTGTTCCTGACTGCTCATCCATGCTGTGCAGTGCCCACGGCTCATTTTCTTCTCGCAAGCGCTGATGCGGTGCTAACGTTTGTTTCTCCGAGCCAAGCGTATACTTGCGCTGATAGCCACGCGGCGTGATCATTTTACCGTCATACAAGCATGTTGAGTTATTTCCGATAATGACAGTTGTTAGCATCCCGATATCATGATTAAGCATGTCAGCTAATGTCGTCACAACTACTGACTGACGATCCCGATACGCACTCTTCACGAGCCCAACCGGAGTATCCGGGGAACGATATTGCAGCAAAATACGCTGCGCTTCCTCAATCTGGCGCGTCCGGCGTCCGCTTTTCGGATTATATAAAGCGATAACAAAATCTGCCGCACCTGCAGCATCAATCCGCTTTGCAATTAACTCCCATGGTGTTAGATGGTCACTTAGACTGATCGTACATGCATCATGCATAACCGGCGCCCCAAGCAAGGATGCACATGAATTAATCGCCGAGATGCCCGGCACAACTTCTACTTCAACCCCATCAGCTTCCGTCCAGCCTTTTTCCATAAGCACTTCATAGACGAGTCCAGCCATTCCATATACCCCGGCGTCCCCACTGGAGATTACGCCTACTACTTTGCCCTGTTCCGCCTGGCGCACCGCTTCCTGTGCCCGACCTACTTCCTCAGTCATCCCGGCTTGCATAACAACTTGCTCGTCCCGCAGCAATCCACGAATCAAATCGACGTATGTCGTATACCCCAGGATTACTTCACATTCTTCAATCGCAGTCCGCGCTCGCATAGTCAGATGTGCTTCACTTCCTGGACCAAATCCAATCAGCAGCAGTTTTCCTCGTTTCATCTCCCGTGCTCCTTCCTTTTTGTACAATAAAAAAACGTCTTTCTGGTTAGAAAGACGTATTGGTAGACAATTAGTCATACAGTTACTTTGCTCGTATGCCTGTCGCTAGTCAACACGCCCCATCCTCGTGGTTCGATCGTGCAGAACTTTACGGCAGGTTTCCTGGCTTCGAGTACAAACGAGCTCTACCCCCTTCCCATTTCAATCACGAAATAGTGGACATTATGATAGCACTCTCCTCTTCACAGTGGCGGGACCGCGTCGGCTTTATACCGAACTTCCCTATTAAGCCCTTACATAAACATATCGGGCACCGCAAAGCAAATCATTCAATTTTTAAGTAGCCCTATCATATCACGAATTCTATATTTCGACTATGCTGAAAAATTCGTGACTTTTGCTGCTGCAAACTAACGATTATTTTACTCATAGTCATATCGAATACTAAAATATTTACTACCGTATCTCTTCCATAATTTATTACAATATAAAGGAGGTATCCTTACTTCAGGAGGGGATTGATTGTATGAATAAACCCATTCGCATTCTGATCGCTGACGATCAAACATTAATGCGTGAAGGACTTAAAACCATATTGGAATTAGAAGATGATATCGAAGTCATTGGAACACCCGATGATGGAAAAAAAGCATATGAAATGGTAGCCCAGCACCGCCCCGACGTTGTTTTGATGGATGTACGAATGCCTGTCATGGATGGAATCGAAAGCACTCGTCTGATCAAAAAAGAATTCCCTGAGACTGTTATTCTTATTCTTACTACATTTGCTGAAGATGCCTATATCATAGAAGGTCTTGCGAATGGAGCCAGCGGATTTCTATTAAAAGATATTCACGGAGATCGATTAATCTCTTCCATTCGAGATGCAGCTTGCGGCCAGCTCTTGCTCCCTTCCATCATTGCCACCAAACTTGCAACCCGACTCTCTCAACTTTCTTCCCAAGCCCAACACGAGATCAATACCGAAAAACTACGCCAGGAAGGCATCGAATTTTCCACACGCGAAAAAGAAATTGCCCATCTTATGCTCAAGGGCTTCAGTAATCGGCAAATTGCCAAGGCCCTGTTCATCAGTGAAGGTACAGTAAAGAATTATATCAGCATTATTTACAGCAAAATCGGTACAAATGAACGGACAAAAGCCATTATGTATATTCAAACCCTTGGCATTGAAGAATCCAATACTCAGTAAAGCAAAGGAAGAACCTTCATGAGACGAGCTTACACTTGCCTTTCGATCTTGTTCATTCTTATTCTTCTCCCATTTAGTCTCGCAGGCTGCTCACCTTCTACAGCTTCTCACCATCCTACTGTAAAGCAAGGGGTACTTGATTTGCGCGACTGGGATCTGGAGCAAAAAGGGACCGTTAGTTTGAATGGGGAATGGCAATTTTACTGGAGACAGCTGCGTGATACACCAGATTCTATTCCCTCACATTTTATTACCGTTCCCTATGTGTGGAACGGGTACGAATGGAATGGACAGAAACTCCCCGGTGAAGGCTATGCAACCTTTATCGCAACCATACGACTTAATCCTGCAGAAAAAGATAAACTACTCGCCCTTTATGTTCCTGATGTCTACACGGCCTATCGACTTCTACTTAACGGCAAGCAAATCTCAGAAAATGGAGTCGTCGGGACGTCCAAACAAACGATGAAGCCGTACTACATGCCGCGTCTTGTTTACTTTCGTCCGGAAACAGATACGCTTGTCCTTACCATGCAAATCTCTAACTTCGTACATAAAAATGGGGGCATGTGGAATGAGATGCTAGTAGGGGACGCGCAAACACTCGCCGACTGGAAGGAACATAGCATAATCGTTCAAGCCCTGCTTATCGCAAGCTTATTTATTCTCGGTGTTTATCATTTGACGATATATGCCATCCGGCGCAAAGATCTGCCTTCTTTCTATTTCGGGCTATTCTCTTTTATGCTTAGCATTCGTGCTACCATGCAAGAAAATATGTTTTTGTTTCAGCTGTTTCCCAACTTTAACTGGGAGCTCTCAAAAAAAATCGAATATATTATTCTTTTTCTTGGGCTTGCGGTACTTTGTCTGCTCATTCAATCGCTTTATCCGCAAGAAATTAAAAAACGTGTGGTACAAATTATCCAGATTATTTGCTCTTTCTTTGCCTGTATCGCCATTGTAACACCTGCTAGTATTTATACTCGAGTCGCTTCGATTCACTACAATTTCATGCTGATTACGATTGTTTATCTCATGTACGTTCTAATCCTTGCTGTTATTCGTAAACGACCGTTCAGTTATATCAATTGTTTCGTCGCGATCTTCTTCATGATTACCGTTGCCCTTGATATTCTGTATTACAATCAGATCATTCCATACGGAAATTTCACAACATTTGGACTGCTAATTTTCACTTCTGTTCAATCGATCAATCTTTCCATCACATTTGCTCGTGGCTTCTCCCGAGTCGAACAGATGACAGGAGAATTAAAAGAACTCAATGAAACTCTGGAATTGCGTGTCCAAGAACGAACACAGTCCCTCGAGCATTCCCTTCGTGAAGTTGCCCGAGCACGTGCCGAGATGTCCATCATGGAGGAACGAAGCCGTATTGCAGGAGATATTCATGACATTGTCGGTCATACATTGACAACAACTGTTATCCAGATTGAAGCCGGGAAACGATTACTCTCAAAAGACCTGCCGCGTGCTCTTGAAAAATTAGAACTGTCACAGGAGCTTGTACGAAATGGGCTAAATGAGATCCGCCGGGCCATTCGAATTGATCAGGAGGATGAAGAACAATTTGTATTTCCAGGTGTTTTATATCATCTTGTTGCGGAGACAGAAAAACATACGGGAGTAAAAATTGATACGGTGATTGAACCACTTCCCTCTTTGACACTTCCCCAGAAAAAGTTTATTTATCACACTCTTAAAGAAGGATTAACGAACGGAATCCGCCACGGGCAAAGCAATCATTTTATTTTCACGATGGAACGACGGGGAGCCATGCTGCACCTGACGTTAAAAGATAACGGAACAGGGACCTCAGAGATTGAATATGGATTTGGTCTGACAACCATGCAGAATCGTGCGCAAAAATTGGATGGGCAGCTCATGATTTTTTCTGAACCTGGGAAAGGCTGTCGGTTGTCTGTCAGTCTGCCAATCGTGCAGACAAGTAAATAATTCCTTTTTCTCGTATATAATAGAGCAGACAACTATTATCCAACGAAAAGGAGAAATACTATGATAGACAGCCGCATGGAACAGTTAGCCTGCAATCTTGTTACCTATTCGACGAAAGTACAGCCGGGTGAACATGTATTGATTGAAGCATTTGGTATTGATAACATGCTGGTCAAAGCGGTCATCCGGGAAGTACATAAAGCAGGGGGGCACCCGCATGTTAACATCCGCGATCATCAGGTGATTCGTGAGCTTCTAATGAATGCAACCGAAGAACAAGTTCGCGTCTGGATGGAGAATGATGAGCAGCAAATGCGCCAGATGCAGGCGTATATTGGGATTCGTGGTGGCCTGAACATCAACGAGTTATCTGATGTTCCGCCAGAGAATCTGAAGCTGTACAATCAACTGTATAATGCGAATGTCCACAGTAAGATTCGTGTGAAGCAAACGAAGTGGGTTGTGCTTCGTTACCCGACACCATCAATGGCCCAACTAGCAAATATGAGTACAGAAGCATTTGAAACATTCTATTTCAATGTATGCACGATGGATTATGCCCGGATGAGCGAGGCAATGGATGCACTGGTTGCACTCATGGAGAAGACTGACCAAGTGCGTTTGACTGCTCCAGGGACGGATCTACGGTTCTCAGTCAAAGATATCCCGGCCATCAAATGTGCAGGTGAACTGAACATTCCAGATGGCGAAGTGTTTACGGCTCCAGTTCGTGAGTCGGTCAACGGTACGATTTCATATAATACGCCGACTCCATACAATGGCTTCGTATTCGAAAATGTTGTACTCCGCTTCGAGAACGGTAAAATTGTCGAAGCGACCGCAAATGATACGAACCGGATTAACGAGGTGTTTGATACGGATGAAGGAGCACGTTTCGTGGGTGAATTCGCGATTGGTGTAAACCCGTTCGTCCGTGAGCCGATGAAAGACATTCTGTTTGATGAGAAAATCGATGGCTCGATTCACTTTACGCCTGGGCAATGCTATGACGAGGCGTATAACGGAAACAAATCAGCCATCCACTGGGATATGGTATTAATCCAACGCCCGGAATACGGTGGCGGCGAAATCTGGTTTGATGATCAACTGATTCGCAAAGATGGCCGCTTTGTCGTTCCTGAATTAGAAGCATTAAATCCAGAAAACCTGAAATAAAAAATGCGCGGTCTCGCCTATAGCGAACCGCGCATTTTTTCGTCTAAACCTATAACGACCCCGAGAGGATTCGAACCTCCGACCTGTAGTTTAGGAAACTATTGCTCTATCCTACTGAGCTACGGAGTCAAAATTCCTCTTCCATTATACCGATGTCCTTATCAAATTTCAAACCTCATTATTGTATGCGTTTTTATATAAAGAATCCTCTCTTCTATCATGATTTCTTCTCATTTATCCGAAAAAACATACAAGTCCAACTTATTCTGATACTGTTTTATTACAGATAAATAAATGAACCGTAAACTATAACAGTCCATCAGAGGTGAGTTAAATATGTTATCATCCCGTATCCGCCATGCTTCCCTGCTCGAAAAAATCGTCACAAAAGAAACCGCCGCGAGCTGGATCGAAGACGGTATGACCATTGGCTTCAGCGGCTTTACTTCATCAGGGGATGCTAAAGAAATTCCCGTTGCTATTGCAGAACGCGCTCGTGCAGCTGGAAAACCGTTTAAAATTAACGTCTATACCGGTGCATCTGTTGCTCCTACAATTGACTCCGTATTAGCGGACTACATGAACATTCGCCTGCCGTTCCAATCTGATAAAGACTTGCGCAAAAGCATCAATAAGGGAAACGTTAACTATATCGATCAACATTTATCCGAAACCGGAGATGCCCTGTTAACCGGAGCCATTCCTTCGGTCGACATCGCGGTTGTAGAAGCATTGGCTATTACAGAAGATGGAAGCATCATCCCAACTACCTCAGGTGGCAATACACATAACTATATTAAAAATGCAAAAGAAGTCATCGTGGAGCTAAACCTTGCTCAACCGTTATCACTCGAAGGCGTACACGACATTTATGACATCGGAGCATTTGGCGAGCGAAAACCGATTCCACTTCAAGCCGTTGATGATCGTGTGGGCCGCACTAGCATCCCTACTGGCCTAGATAAAATTAAAGGTATCGTCATCACCGAACAATTGGACACTCCGAAAACACTTGTCGAACCAGATGAGGAAACAAGCACTATTGCCCGTCATCTCCTGAATTTCCTGCGAGATGAAATCAAAGCCGGACGCTTATCAGAAAAGCTTCCTCCGCTTCAATCAGGCGTTGGATCGGTAGCAAACGCTGTGTTCCATGGTTTCCTTCATTCCGAATTCCATGACCTGGAACTATATTCTGAAGTGCTGCAAGATTCTGTATTTGACCTGATTGATGCAGGCAAAATTCGCTTCGCATCTGGTGGTGCTCTCACACTGTCCAAAGAAAAAATGGACGTTGTGCTGAATCATTTTGAAAACTATCGCGATAAAATGATGCTTCGCCCACAAGATATGTCTAACAACCCGGAAATCATCCGCCGTCTTGGCTTAATTACGATCAATACCGCGATTGAAGTAGACATATATGGAAATGTTAACTCAACTCACATCATGGGCAACAAAATGATGAACGGAATTGGTGGTTCTGGTGACTTTACACGTAACGCTCGCCTGAGTATTTTTGTAACGAAATCGATTGCGAAGAACGGAGACATCTCCAGCATCGTTCCGTTTATCTCACACGTCGATCACACTGAGCATGATGTGATGGTTGTCGTAACCGAGCAAGGAGTTGCAGATCTGCGCGGCCTGACACCTCGACAACGCGCGATCAAACTGATCGAGAACTGCGCCCATCCGTCTTATCGGGAACAGCTGTATGCCTACTTTAACGAAGCTTCACAACGCGGTGGGCAGACTCCACATGTTTTAGAAAAAGCGTTTGCCTGGCATGTACGCTTCAATCAAACAGGCTCAATGCGGGAAGGTTCCACTTTACCGCTCGTAGAAAAAGAAAAAGTGAATGTAAACTAAGTAAAAGGAGCGACAGATATAATCTGCCGCTCCCTTTTTATGATCTTACTTTGATTTTTTCTCGATTCTTTCAAGTCCACCCATATAAGGACGAAGTGGTTCTGGAATCAGAACACTGCCATCTTCCTGCTGGTAGTTCTCCAGAATGGCAGCCATCGTACGTCCAATGGCCAATCCTGAGCCGTTCAGTGTATGTACGAACTCTGGTTTTGCTTTTGGCTCGCGACGGAAACGAATGCCTGCACGACGCGCCTGGAAGTCTTCAAAGTTACTGCAGCTTGAAATCTCACGGTACGTATCATAGCTTGGAATCCATACTTCAATATCGTATTTCTTCGCCGCTGTAAAGCCCAGATCTCCCGTACACATGCTCATTACACGGTATGGTAAGCTAAGCAGCTGCAGCACTTTCTCTGCGTCATTCACGAGCTTCTCCAGCTCATCATATGACGTTTCTGGCTGAACGAACTTCACTAGTTCGACTTTATTAAACTGATGCTGACGAATCAAACCGCGCGTATCGCGTCCAGCTGAACCTGCTTCGGAACGGAAGCAAGCACTGTATGCTGCATAACGAATTGGCAGTCTGTCCGCACTGATGATCTCATCACGGTGATAGTTTGTCACCGGCACTTCCGCTGTCGGGATCAAGAAATAATCAGTATCAGCAAGCTTAAATGCGTCTTCCTCAAACTTCGGAAGCTGACCGGTTCCTGTCATGCTTTCCCGGTTCACAATATACGGTGGCAAGATTTCTTCATAGTTATGCTGCATCGTATGCAAATCCAGCATGAAGCTAATAAGCGCACGCTCCAGACGAGCACCAGCGCCTTTGTAGAATACAAAACGACTGCCCGTTACTTTGGCTGCTCCTTCAAAGTCCAGAATGCCAAGATCGGCTGCAATCTCCCAATGTGGCTTCGGTTCAAACGCAAAGGAAACTGCTTCCCCCCAGTGACGCACGGGAACATTATCATCTTCTGTCAGACCAATCGGTACACTTTCATGTGGTACATTAGGAATCCCAAGCATGATCTGGGAAATTTCTTCTTCTAGTACACGTATTTGCTCATCATATTCTTTAATTTTTGCAGATACTTGCTTCATCTCTGCAATTAGTTCATCAGCATTTTGTTTTTCTTTTTTCAGGCGGGCAATCTCTTCCGTTACGACATTACGCTTATTCTTTAGCTGTTCGCTTTCCGCGAGCAGGGAGCGCCATTTCGTATCGACATCCACAAACTTCTCAATTTCATTCAGCTTTTCACCGCGCGTTTCGAGCGCTTTTTGAATGGCATCGAAATTCGTCCGCAGCCGTTTTACATCTAACATCGTGTTCTCTCCTCCTGGTATGTAGAGCACCTATACTAAAAAACCCTCTCCCGCACATGGGGACAGGCATCAGGTTGTCGATTATCATATATCTTTACTTTACTATATCGCACCAAAATATGCAAAGGACACCCCCTCAAGGGTGCCCTTTATGTGTTACTTTGCTGCAACACTCTGATATTGTTCTACCATGCGAATGAAGTAGGTATGCATGCGAGCGTCTTCTGTCAATTCCGGATGGAATGACGCACAGAGCAGATGTCCCTGACGCGCCGCTACAATCTCGCCTTTGTATTCAGAAAGCACGTCTACACTGTCTCCAACTGACAGAATAAGCGGTGCTCGAATGAATACAGCTCGGAAGTCTTCTGCTACTTCTTTCACCGGCAGGTCTGTCTCAAAGCTTTCACGCTGACGACCAAATGCGTTACGTGCTACTTTAATGTCCATCAGACCAAGGTGTACCCAGTCCTGACCATCAATTTCGCCTGCGAGAAGAATCAATCCTGCACATGTGCCAAAGATCGGCTTCTTCTGTGCAGAAAACTCCGTAAGCGCTGTGTCGAATCCGTACTTCTTCATCAGCTTGCCGATTGCTGTGCTTTCGCCACCCGGTAGAACCAGGCCGTCAATCTCATCAAGCTGTTCTGTTTTCTTCACCGCAACGGCTTCCGCCCCGGCCATCTCCAGCAGGCGGATATGTTCCGCTACGGCACCCTGCAGAGCGAGTACCCCGATCTTCATGATCGATTACCAGCCACGTACAGCCATGCGCTCGTTTTCAAGCAGAGATGTTACGTCGATCCCTTTCATAGCTGAACCAAGGTTTTTGGAAAGCTCGCCGATCAGTGCGTAATCTTGGTAGTGAGTTGTTGCTTCTACGATTGCACGAGCGAATTTTTCTGGGTTGTCCGATTTGAAAATACCGGATCCAACGAATACACCGTCAGAACCAAGGTGCATCATAAGAGCTGCATCAGCTGGAGTTGCCACGCCGCCTGCTGCGAAGTTTACAACTGGAAGCTTGCCGTGCTCATGTACGTATTTAAGAAGTTCGAATGGAGCACCAATGTTTTTCGCTTCTGCCATCAGCTCATCAAGCGCCATGCTTGATACTTTGCGAATCTGGCTTTGCATCATACGTTGGTGACGAACAGCTTCTACGATGTTACCTGTTCCTGGCTCACCTTTTGTACGGATCATGGATGCACCTTCACCGATACGACGAAGCGCTTCGCCAAGATCACGAGCACCGCAAACGAAAGGAACTGTAAAATCGTTTTTATTGATATGGAATACTTCATCCGCTGGAGTCAGTACTTCAGATTCATCAATATAATCAACGCCAAGTGATTCCAATACTTTTGCTTCTACGAAGTGACCGATACGCGCCTTCGCCATAACTGGAACCGAAACGGCTGCCATTACTTCTTCCACGATTGTCGGATCTGCCATACGGGCAACACCGCCTGCTGCGCGAATATCCGCAGGAACGCGCTCTAACGCCATAACGGCTACCGCTCCAGCCGCTTCTGCAATTCGCGCCTGCTCAGCGTTTACAACGTCCATGATGACGCCGCCTTTTTGCATTTCTGCCATTCCACGTTTTACACGCGATGTTCCTTGTTCTGTCATTTGTAAAATCCTCCTGCCACCTTATAAAATTCTGAAATATATAAAGAGTATCAATAAAACAATTCTACATAAAACATCGAAAAAAAACAATGAAATAAGCTTCCAATGTTTATTCCACTACATATTGGAGTAAACAAATTTGCTAGAATAAACCTTTAATCAGACCGCCAAGGCTACCGAACAATCCACCAATAAAGTCAATAATTGCTCGGAACGTCAAGCGCAGCCAGCCAGCTTCTTCTACATCATTTTTCGCAACCAACGTGCCCCCGGCTTTTTGTTCATCCACCGGGCGAAGGAATTCATCAGCCTGTCCGTTTGCACCGACTAGCTTAACTGTACCGAGTGCCTGTCCCTGTTTAATCGGTGCCGTTGCTTCTTTTACAACCGCCTTTGGTTTATATGCCTTCTCTTCCCCATTACGAACTGGATACACAAGATCCTGGCCTGTCACCAATTCTATTTCCTTGTCGGTCCCTTTACTAACAGTGGCTTTTTCTCCACCTGGTACCTGACTACCTTTTGCAAGCAGCGGCACCATTTTATAATTACTGAATCCATAATCGAATAGCTTAGCTGTTTCTGTAAAACGGCTCAGGAACGAATTGGTCCCCATAACAACTGAGATAACACGAATACCATTGCGCTCTGCTGTACCAGTGAAGCAATATCCTGCATCATCAGTATGTCCTGTTTTTAAGCCATCTGCTCCTGGATATTGTTTTACAAGTGTTGGAAGCATCCAGTTCCAGTTGTCCATTTTAAGCGGATGAGGTGTACCTTCTCGGAACATTTTGTGTGGAATCTTCGTTGTTTCAAGCAATTCCGGATACGTTGTAATCAATTCTTTTGCCAGAATGGCTGCATCGCGTGCTGACATCACGTTATCACCACGATCAGAAGGTGGCGCAAACTGACCAAGGTCTTTTAACGGAAAACCAGTTGCTGTTGCGAAATACGTCTGTGTCATACCAAACTCTTTCGCCTTTTTGTTCATCATCTTTACGAAGTCAGCTTCTGATCCGCCAACCGTCTTAGCGATAAGATAAGTCGCGTCATTGGCTGAATAGATCGCCATTGCCTCATACAACTCACGAACTGTATGCTGCTCACCAAGGGCCAAAAGAACAGATGAACCGCCTGGCTTACCGAGGAAAGCTGCATATTCATCAGCTGTAACTTTTTGATCCCAGGTAACTTTTTTGTTTTTAATGGCTTCAAGCAAAAGATATTCTGTCATCATCTTCGTCATACTGGCCGGAGCAAATGGTTGATTCTCATTGTATTTATAAAGAATTTTCCCTGTTTTCGCTTCCACTAGAATGGCGGATTTTACATTCAGGTTCAATGTCGGGGTAGCTGCCTGTGCCCAAACTTGTCCAGACGGGACGAGCATTGCCGGCAAAAATGCCAGTAAAAAAGCTACCGCGATGAAAAATGTTTTCGTCAGTTTTTTACCGCGTGTTATCAAATCTTGCACCTCCACTTTTATCACACAATACTATTGATTCTATCATAACAACACAAAAAAGGCAGGGCGTTTTCGCCCTGTCTTTTTTGCTATTTTTAACAGATTATATGTGTTAGGACAACGAGTAATTTGGTGCTTCCTTCGTGATTTGTACATCGTGCGGATGACTTTCTTTTAGACCTGCGTTTGTAATGCGGATAAACTGCGCATTATCATGCAGTTCCTGGATTGTTTTTGTTCCGCAATAGCCCATACCGGCACGTAAGCCCCCGATAAGTTGATAAACAGTATCTACAAGCGGTCCTTTGTACGGTACACGACCTTCAATGCCTTCCGGTACCAGTTTCTTGTCATCATTCTCTTTCTCCTGGAAGTAACGATCTTTACTTCCTTCCTTCATGGCACCAAGAGATCCCATGCCTCGATATACTTTGAAGCGACGGCCTTGATAAATTTCAGATTCACCTGGGCTTTCTTCACATCCAGCAAACAGGCTTCCAACCATAACAATGGATGCCCCTGCACCAATTGCTTTTGCAATATCGCCTGAGTACTTAATGCCACCATCCGCAATAATCGGAACGTTATATTCGCGAGCAGCTGTGGCACAGTCATAAATCGCTGTAATCTGCGGCACACCGATCCCTGCAACAACACGAGTTGTACAAATAGAGCCTGGTCCAATCCCAACTTTAACGGCTGATGCACCAGCTTCAATGAGATCACGTGTTGCTTGACCTGTTGCTACGTTACCAGCCACAATCGTTAAATCTGGATATTTCGCACGCATTTCTTTTACCGTATCAATAACACCTTTAGAATGCCCGTGAGCCGTATCGATTACAATACAATCCACTCCGGCTTTTACAAGCGCTTCTGCACGCTCAAATGTATCTTTCGCTACACCAATTGCCGCTCCGCACAGCAGACGTCCATGCTTGTCCTTTGCTGCGTTTGGAAATTGAATCGCTTTTTCAATATCTTTAATTGTGATAAGGCCCTTCAGTTCATTATTTTCATCAACGAGTGGAAGCTTCTCAATTTTATGGCGTTGTAGAATTTGTTCTGCTTCTTTCAAAGTAGTGCCAACCGGAGCTGTAACCAGTTCTTCTTTTGTCATTACTTCACCGATTGAAGCTGCATAATCATGAACAAAACGCATATCACGGTTTGTAATGATACCGACAAGTTTATTATTATCATCAACAACCGGCACACCGGAAATCCGGAATTTTGCCATCAGGTTTTCCGCTTCAGATACAGGGTGATTTGGCTTCAATGAGAAAGGATTCGTAATAACACCACTCTCAGAACGTTTCACACGGTCTACTTCTTCTGCCTGTTTTTCAACGGACATATTTTTATGGATGATACCCATACCGCCATGTCTTGCAATCGCAATCGCGAGTGCTGACTCCGTTACTGTATCCATACCTGCACTAATGAGAGGGATGTTGAGTTTGACGTCTTCACTTAATTGTGTACCTACATTTACATCACGAGGGAGCACTTCCGATTTTCCCGGAATTAATAATACATCGTCGAATGTTAAGCCTTCTTTACCAAATTTATTTTCCCACACGATGAGTACCTTCCTTTTCCATTGTTTTGATATTTCTAAATGCGTTCATTGATATTATCGAAAGTTTAACAAATCACTTATTTTACTGTCAAGAATACATTCATATTGTTCGGCTTTTCAGCAAACACTACAGGAAAATCTCAAAATAAAAGGAATACATGTTTGATTTTTACGAATAATCAGAGATAAATGGAGGGTTTTTATGTACACAGCGGTTCATACAATATTATGTGAAAATCCAACTGAAAAAATGTGGGATAGCTATTTATATTTTGAAAACGAACCGATGGTCAAGCAATTTCTACAAAATACCTATGAAAAACAGGACTATAAGAAGGCAAATGTCCTTGCTTTTACAAATGCAACCAAGTTTATTTACTACATAAAACAGGCCAGACAATACTACCTGTCCGCCAAAAAAAGTGACCTATTGGTTCGTCCACTTCTTTTATACTATGGAATGGTTAGCCTCCTAAAAGCGTACATCTTAACAAGGGACCCACTTTATCCCAGTACAACAAAAGTGTTGCAACACGGCATTACAAGTCGAAAAATAAAAAAGAATTATTACTCACTAGCAGAGGACGAGGTTCGAATTCAAAAAGAGGGGCTACTCCCTTACTTTCATTCCTTACTGCAAAAAGAGCCCGTGTGCGATAAGTATCAGCTTTCTGACTTACTCGCTCTCTTACCAGAACTTCAGCCAACCTATCAACGTATCTATCATAAAACGACTCTTCTTCCTGTGACTGTGTCTCCTTCCCTAGATGTTTCACGATCCTGTACAGTACTTTCCCTTTCGGAAGAAGTACTCGATTGCGCTCATTTAACATACGATAGTTTCATTTACTATATGAATCGCTATAACAAAGGGGAAGGAAATTTTTCAGCATCAAATGCAAACACTCCATCTGGAATGATTCAATTAGAATGGAGTCATCCGACCTATACACATGTAAAAGAAAATGGAAATGGGTTCGAAAATGAACTTTTTAGTAGTAATTACAAAGGAGAATTTTTCTATAATGTATCTATAAAGAAGGATGCTACGATTAATGAAATCGAAATTCACTACATGATTATGTATATAATTAGTATGCTCTGTCGATATGAAACAGAGAAATGGGGAGAAATTATCTTTTCTTTTGCTTCAGAGGACCTATATATAATTCAAGAGTTCTTAACGATATCAACCCGAAAATTCCCCAATATCATGTATGATTTACTATTAGGAAAACGACATATTTTTCAAGTTGTATAACGTCTGCAATATAACAAAATACCCCCTCTATCCATTTAGAATAAAGGGGGTATTCTACACCTTCAAAACTGAATCGAAACGAAACGCAAGTTATATTGGTTAAGCCCTCGACCGATTAGTATTCGTCAGCTCCGTACATTGCTGCACTTCCACCTCGAACCTATCTACCTCATCATCTATAAGGGGTCTTACCAGCTTATGCTGTGGGAAATCTCATCTTGAGGGGGGCTTCACGCTTAGATGCTTTCAGCGCTTATCCCGTCCGCACATAGCTACCCAGCTGTGCTCCTGGCGGAACAACTGGTGCACCAGCGGTGCGTCCATCCCGGTCCTCTCGTACTAAGGACAGCTCCTCTCAAATTTCCTACGCCCACGACAGATAGGGACCGAACTGTCTCACGACGTTCTGAACCCAGCTCGCGTACCGCTTTAATGGGCGAACAGCCCAACCCTTGGAACCTACTTCAGCTCCAGGATGCGATGAGCCGACATCGAGGTGCCAAACCTCCCCGTCGATGTGGACTCTTGGGGGAGATAAGCCTGTTATCCCCAGGGTAGCTTTTATCCGTTGAGCGATGGCCCTTCCATGCGGAACCACCGGATCACTAAGCCCGACTTTCGTCCCTGCTCGACTTGTAGGTCTCGCAGTCAAGCTCCCTTGTGCCTTTACACTCTGCGAATGATTTCCAACCATTCTGAGGGAACCTTTGGGCGCCTCCGTTACCTTTTAGGAGGCGACCGCCCCAGTCAAACTGCCCGCCTGACACGGTCCTTCATCCCGGTAAGGGATGCAAGTGAGAAGGCCAGCATTGTCAGGGTGGTATCCCAAGGACGCCTCCCCCGAACCTGACGGTCCGGATTCAACGGCTCCCACCTATCCTGTACAAACAATACCAGCATTCAATATCAGGCTGCAGTAAAGCTCCATGGGGTCTTTCCGTCTTGTCGCGGGTAACCTGCATCTTCACAGGTAGTATGATTTCACCGAGTCTCTTGCCGAGACAGTGCCCAAGTCGTTACGCCTTTCGTGCGGGTCGGAACTTACCCGACAAGGAATTTCGCTACCTTAGGACCGTTATAGTTACGGCCGCCGTTTACTGGGGCTTCGGTTCAAAGCTTCGCCTTGCGGCTAACCTTTCCCCTTAACCTTCCAGCACCGGGCAGGCGTCAGCCCCTATACTTCGCCTTGCGGCTTCGCAGAGACCTGTGTTTTTGCTAAACAGTCGCTTGGGCCTTTTCACTGCGGCCCCCTCGCGCTTTGACACGCTACCGGGGCACCCCTTCTCCCGAAGTTACGGGGTCATTTTGCCGAGTTCCTTAGCAAGAGTTTTCTCGCGCGCCTTAGGATTCTCTCCTCGCCTACCTGTGTCGGTTTGCGGTACGGGTACCTCACTCCTCGCTAGAGGCTTTTCTTGGCAGTGTGAGATCAGGGACTTCGCTACTTTAATTCGCTCGCCATCACAGCCTGGCGTTACAGTGTACGGATTTGCCTATACACACGCCTCACTGCTTGGACAGACATAACCAGCAGTCTGCTCACCCTACCCTCCTGCGTCCCCCCGTTGCT